>DGDS01000004.1 GCA_002385575.1 Caryophanales bacterium UBA3946
TTTGTCTTTCCCCCCAATATCAAAGCCGATATATCCAGTCAGCAGACACAAGAACAACAAAAGCGCGGCATACGTGAAAGCAAAAATGTTGGGTTTCTTCGGCGTTGCTTTCACCAGGGTTATCCCGTTACCCTCTAGTTTTTGTACGGTCGCGGCATAATTGTCGGTAACGTCCATTTTGTCCAAAGACTCATAAAATCGCGATATTAATCTTTGTCTAACCTTTTTTTCACTCATCTTTTTCCCCACAATAATATTGCTTTAGTTTTTTTATCGCGTTGTAATAGCTCTTTTTTACCACGCTGATCGTGGTGTTTAATTCGGAAGCTGTTTTCTCGAAAGTGAAGTTGTAAATCACATGATATAAAATGATTACGGCTTCGAAATCGTCCAGACAAGCTTTGATTTCCATCAACAACTCGTTAAGACTTGTTGAATCATCCTGGTAATTGCCGATAAATTCGTTGTCGTAATTGTAACGCTGATGCAGTTTCTTCTGCTTCTTGATCGCATTGAGCGCCAGATTACGGGCTATGCTCAGCAACCATGATTTGAACTCCCCCTTCCCCCGATATTGATGGATACTTTCCATCATTCTCACGAAAGTATCCTGAACAACTTCTTCAGCAATTTCGCGATTTTTTACCATGGAAAAGGCTACGAAATAGATCAGCTTATAGTACTGATAGTATACGGTTTCGAAAGCGTGCTCTTTCCGCGCTTTCAAATCCCTGATTAACTTCCTCATACACATATACCTCATGGAACCAAAAAAGATATATGTGAATGCCCTTCACTATACTAGACAACAAAAAAATCTTTTTTGGTCCGACAATTTATACTTTTTGTAAAAATTATAACACATTGTTCTAAAATACGCTAGGGTTTGTAAAGTTTACCTTTGTTAAATTTCGAGCAAAATAAAAAACCAAGAAGCAATTGCTACTTCTTGGTATCTTTTTCCTCATTCATGATTCGAAGGGCCACGTCCGGATAATTGGTCACCAGCGACGCTACCTTCATTTTCTTAAGCAACTTTTTCATCAGTTTCTCATCGTCCACAGTCCAGACCGAAACCGGTCTTCCCAGCAATTTCATGCGCGTGACATAACCGAATTTCAATAACCGGTAATAAGGTGAGACGAAATCGCATTTGGTCTTCAGGATGCGGAAGAAAGGAAACAACTCCGACAGGCGCGTCAACAAGACGTTTTTTGGATGTTCCAGTCCCAAAAGCAGCGCCGTCGTTATCGTCTTGTCAATTTTTTTGACTTTTCGAAGGGTTTTATCGAGAAAGGAACGGATGTAGAATTCGTCGTTGCTCAGATGTTTTTGGATCAGGGCGACGGCTTCTTCCTCGTAGCCGCCTTCCTTCAACTCGATATCGATTAAGATCTTTCCCTTGACAAACTCCAGCGTCTCGGCAAGCGTCGGAACGTGAAAACCGGTCAGATCGAGGACTTCCTGGTAGTTAAGTTCGTTGATGGGAACGCCGTTGATCATACCATCATGGAAAATGATCATCACACCGTCCTTCGTCCGGCGCACGTCGCACTCGATGCAGTCGGCGCCGACGTCGATCGCTTTCTGGAACGCCTCGATCGTGTTTTCGTGCTCAACCAGCCCCGACGCGCCCCGGTGCGCCACAATCATCTGCTTTTTAAACTTCATGCCGTCTCCTTTCTCACTTAATGATGTTCAGCTTTCTTCCAGCGGCCGCAAACGCCCCGAGGGCGAAATCGAGGTCCTCCTTGGTATGGCTTGCGCTGAGCATCACCCGGCAGCGTCCCGTGCCCGGCGGCACCGTCGGATAAACGATCCCGGAGACAAAAACGCCTTCCGTCAGAAGCTGCTGGGAGAACTTCATCGTCAGTGCCTCGTCGCCGATGATGACCGGAGTGATCGGCGTCTGGCTCTTGCCGGTGTTGAAGCCAAGGTCCTTAAGACCTTTCTTGAAATACATGGCATTATCCCAGAGTTTTTTCGTCAACTCGTCACTTTCCGCGAGGATCTTCACCGCCTCGATCGTCGCTGCAATCGCCGCCGGTGGCAGGGCTGTCGAAAAGAGCAGCGGACGGGCCCGGTGCAACAGCCATTCCTTGACTTTGGTTTTCGTCGCCAGGTAGCCGCCGATGACGCCGATCGCCTTGCTCAGGGTGCCGACGATGAAGTCGACGCGGCCGTTGAGATGATAATGGTCGATCGTGCCGCGACCGCCCTCACCGAGGACGCCGCTGCCGTGGGCATCGTCAACATAGACATAGGCGTTGTGCTTTTCAGCAAGCTCGACGATTTCCGGGAGCGGCGCGATATCGCCGTCCATCGAGAACACGCCGTCGGTGATGATGAAGACGCGCTTGTACTGGCCTGCCTTTTCATTCAATACTTCCGCAAGATGCTCCATATCCGCATGCCTGAACACCGCCTTGTCCGCCCGCGAGAGCCGGATCCCGTCGATGATCGAAGCGTGATTGAGTTCATCGCTGATGATCAGGTCGCCCTTTTCGGTAATCGCCGGAATGACGCCGAGATTGCAATTGAGTCCGGACTGGAAGCAGACCACCGCTTCCTCACGCTTGAACTCGGCGAGGACGCGCTCGAGTTCCTCGAGGATGTCCTGGTTGCCGACGATCGTGCGCACGCTCCCGGCGCCGACGCCGTACTTGTCGATCGCTTGTTTCGCCGCTTCCTTGAGGCGGGGATGGTTGGCCAGGCCAAGATAGTTATTGCTGGAAAGGTTGACCACCTTCCGGTTGTTCAGATTGATGACGTTCGCACACGGCCCGTAGTTTACGGGCAGGACGCGATAGACGCCGGCATCCTTCAATTCTTCGACTTTTTCATGAAAATACGTTAATTTATCCATTATACCTCCTCCGGTAACAGGACGATTTTCCCGCATTCCCCGCTCCCCATCACTTCCGCCGCCTCGTTGATTTTCGAAAGCGGAAACTTGTGGGTAATAATCTTATCCAGATGCAAAAGGTTGTTGTCAAGCAGTTCTTTAACTTGATTCCAGGTTTGGTAAATCCGGCGGCCGGTGACGCCGTACAGGCTGATGCCCTTGAACACGATGTCGGTGGCGAAATCGATCTCGATCGGGCGGTTGGGAATTCCGAGCATGCTGATCGCCCCGCCGGGTTTCAGATATTTAAAGGCGCATTCGATCGCATTTTTATTCCCGCTGAACTCACCGACGACATCGACGCCGCGTCCACCCGTCGCTGAAAGCACGCCTGCTATCACATCTTCCGTCGCCGGATCGATGATGACATCGGCTCCGAGGTTTCCAGCCAGACGACGCCGGTATTCTTTTGTTTCAATGGCGATGACCTTTTTGGCCTTCAACGCCTTCGCGACGTCGATCGCCATCAGGCCGATCGGACCGCAGCCGACGATCGCCACGGTTTTCCCGGCGATCGGGAAATGGGTCATGGTGTGCACGGCGTTGCCAAGCGGCTCCTGGACGGAAAGCAACATCGGGTCGACGGATTTACTGTTGACGAAGCAGTTCGCCGCCGGCAGTTTCACATAGTTGGCGAAGCATCCGTCGGTATCGACGCCGATGATCTTGGTCTTCTCGCAGATATGCTTGTTTCCCTGCAAACAATACTCGCACTCGTTGCACACGATATGCGTTTCGGCGCTGACCCAGTCGCCGACTTTAACGTTTTTGACATTTTCGCCGGTTTTGACGATCTCGCCGCTTAATTCGTGCCCGACGATCAAAGGCAGGCTGATCCGCTTTCGCGCCCATTCGTCATACTGGTACAGGTGGTAATCCGTCCCGCAAAACGAAGCCGACATCACCCTGACCAATACCTCATCCGGCGCTAAATCGGTGGTGATGGTTTTCTTCAAATAACTGAAGCCCTTTTGGGGTTTTTCCTTCACCACCGCCATCATCGTTAAGGTTTCCGTCATATTCCTATCATCATCTCCCGGTCATTATTATATCACCAAACATTGTCGATTAAAAGTGATATCGTCCTTTTTACAGAAAAAAGAATGACTTCGAGAAGGCATAAAAAAAGCCCGAAACGGGCTCTTTTGAAACGGTTATACCTTGGCTCCAAACGGCATCAAGACCAAAAAGGCAAGTTTAAAGCATTGCTTTCCAAAGGGGATGCCAATGATGGTGATGCAGAAGAGTAAGCCAACGATCAGGCAAAATACAGCGGCTTCCCACCCGAAAAATATCATCCATATTAAATTCGCGACCGGGTGTTTTTCAAAATTTGTTTTCACGGTTTTGCCGAAGGGGAAAATAACTAGTTTTGCGATCTTAAAGCATTGCATCCCTAAGGGAATGCCGACGACAGTGATGTACAGTATTGCGCCGAGAATGAAGAGATAAATCGCGACCCAGATACCGATCAGAATAAACCAGATGACATTTCCAAGCGTTTTCATGAAACCTGCTTTTCTAAATTGTATCATAACAAGGATGATTGAACAAGCAAAATGGTTATTTTTGTATAAATATGTTTATTTCAGCCATCGGGAAAGAACCTTTTTTACCATGTTGTATCTTCTGACGTTCTCATTGGGTATCCGGATCAACGTGATATTGCGCCGACGGCACATTTTTTCCTTTTTCCGGTCGTTCATGATTGTGCGGTAATTGTTGATGTGTTCCGGTCCGTCGACCTCAATGACCAGAAGTGGGCGGCCGGAAGCCTTCTCGAAAATGACGAAGTCGAATTCCGCCCGGGTATAGTAATCGAAGTCGTCGCGCGGATCAAGGTTCAGGATGGAAGCAACCTTGACTTTCGACTGGGAGGTATACATCGGCATCGTCGTCATCATGTGCGAAATGGTGTCAAGGAAGTCCTTCTCCTTCGCCGTGTTGTATTGACGGAAGAACTGGTAATCGCCCTGCTGTTTTGGCGGGACGTAGCAATTCCCGTTTTTCCGCACGTAGTTTACGAGGGAATACAGGTCGTCGTTTTCCGCATTCGGTTGGCTCGCCGCCTTTTTAGCAATCAGGTCATGGTCGCCGACGACGATGAGTTTCTTTTTCGGTCGCGTCACGGCGACGTTGATCAGTTCGCTGTTTTCCCGGACCCAGTTGTACGTTCGCTCCCCCGTGGTCGGCGATATCGCTAGTGACATGATCACGACGTCGCGTTCGTCGCCCTGAAAGGTATGGATCGTCCCGACCTCGACGTCCTTGATCTGTTCCTTTTCCAGCAAGTCCTTGATTAATGCTGACTGGTTGCGAAAAGGAGTAATGACGGCGACGTTTTTATAATTATTCTCCTTGATCAGGGAAATGATCGTGGCGGCTTCCTGGTACGAAGCGTTCCTTTCGCTCGATCTGTCGTCGTTTTTCACATCATGAAACTCAAGTTGGTCCGGTAAATCCGCCGTTTGGATCTTCAGCTTGTTCCCGTAGTAACGACGGCTGCTGAAGGTAATGATTTTCTTCCCGCAACGATAATGATACCGTAACAAAATATACGGCGAAACCCGGTCCTTCTTCTGCAACACCTCGATAATCGAGTTTTTGACATAATCGTAGGCGTCGCCGATCTGATACTTTTCCCGCAGCTTACGGTTCATTTCTTCGTCCAAAACGATCACCGGCCGTAACTGCGACGGGTCGCCGAACAACACCAAACGCTTACCTCTTACCATCGGGATAAGCGAGGTGGCGATATTGCATTGTCCCGCCTCGTCGATGATCACATAGTCAAAAAACGGCTCGGCCGGACCGAGTTTGTTCGCTGACAGGTTGGTGGTGAGGATGAACGGGAAGACGGCGATGAACCGGCGGAAATTGTCGGCGTCGGCCAGATACTTTAGAAATACCCGGTTCTTCTCTTCCTGTTCTTCCTGTTTGCCATCCGGCATATTGACGATCTCAATCAATTCGCTATACTCCGGCTTGTATAGCTTCTTCCAATATGAATATGACTTATAATACAAATAGCTTGTGAACAACTTGTCCTGTTTCCCGACATAGGCCAGTTTCTTGATGTCGGGAAGGCGGCCGTTTTTTCGCAGTTTCTCATCGACAAGGTTGATTTCAATCGCAAGCAGGTTCCGCAGGCCTTCATCGGCGTTGTCGCTGATGGAAAGGAGCACTTCCTTTTCTTCCTCCAAGGCGATTACTTCCTCGTATTGCGCGATGGCGGCGTTGAGCTGGGCATACTTCTCCTTCGCGTCTTCTTTGATCTTGGCGAGCTGGCCTTCCTTGATCACGATGTTTTCGGCCTTATGGTAACCATCCTTTATCAGACGCAATGCCGCGATGTTGTCCGATAGCACGCCGATTCGCAATACCGGGAAGGGAACTTCCTTGTTATTGTGGGTAAATTTGATCCTTTGGTAAATGTCATTGATCGGTTTGTTGTTATTTGAAGCGATCAAAACCGACTTTTCGTTCATAAAAGACGAAAGGACGATGTTGAAGATCGTCGATGTTTTTCCCGTTCCCGGCGGTCCCTGGACGTAGGTGAGCGGGCCTTTGACGACGTTGTACACGACCCGGAGTTGGTCCTCGTTAAAGAGGTCGTCGCTGAAATAAACATAGCCGTCTTCCGCAAGCGCCGCATCCTTGGTCGTGACATTGCCGAAGAAGGCTTTGATCGGCGCCGTCATGACCTGATCTTCGTGCATCCGCGCGATGCTTGCGAACACGTTGTCAATCGGCATCGGGACATTGCGTTCCAGGACCATCAGGTACGGTCTTTCGTCGAGCAGTTCACCGGAAGTGAGGTTGCGGGCAATTATTTCCGCATAATACCGCGGGTCGGAAGCAAACTTCGCGACGAATTCGTCGGTATCGATATCGAGGAATTGCCTGAGCGAGTATTTCTGGCCGTCTATTAAGAAGCTCTTGTTTATTTTCAGTTTCTGGCCTAACACGAGCGCCCGCTTCTCAACATCGAACAGGATATCGTGATATGCGATCACGTAAAGTTTGTCCCTTAAGGCGATCGAGAGAAAATTGATGGCAAGGAACGTGACGTTTTTCTTCGATACGGCGTCAATATCAGTCTTCAGGATGAAATCAATGATTTGGCCGAATTGCACGGTGGAGAGGTCGAAAGCTTTCTTTTCCCGTAACAACTGGCAGTCAACGCCGTCTACGCAATGGTATTCCCGCTGATAGGGATCATTATCGTGATAGTAACACTCCCGCAGGTACAGCAGGATGTTATTGTTAAAGGAATCGAAGTTCAACCAGACGTAAGATGCGGGGTTTTTCTCGATCTTGTCGATCAGGTCAGCCGGAACATCATATGTCGTGCCCTCGATGATCTGGGCCGATTTGATCCCGTCAAAAGAAATCCGCGTATCGATGACATCATGCGACATGTGCGGATTGATCATCTTGATCGCCAGACGCTTGTCATCAGGAAAAACATCATGTACCGAGCACCAGAAACTTGTCTGCTGATTGTCTCGGTTTACATAATCGACGTATAACCATTTTCCCGTTTTAATTGCTTCCGATATCGTCGTGCCTATGTCTTTCATCTTCATCTCCCGTTTTGCGTCCGGACCTGTTGGTTCCGGACGCTGATTAACTAGTTCGCACTGAAATATTCCTCGTAATCAGTCAGCGGTTGATACTGATAAGATATGTCCACAAGTTCGATTGCCTGATAATAGGCCGTGAGGATCTGTTCGTAATCATAACCCCGCGCCGCGTAGCCGTTGGCGCCGTTCTGACTCATCCCGACGCCGTGCCCGTAACCGCCGCCATAGAAGACGAAATCGTCGCCGTCCTGCTCGATTGCGAAAAAGCCGGACAAGAGCGTGGAGTCGTTCTGGACCGATCCGGTGTAATCGTCGTCCGTCCCCCGGGCGTAATCACGCCTGATCACCCCACCGCCATCGCGCGGACGGATGGTGAAACGGATGCTGTACTGATTGACGATCTTGTATTTCCCGCTCGTCGTTTCCACGATCAGGCTGATGACGACTCCGGATGACCCGCGCTCCCCGACATAAACGGATGTGACCGCGCCGATGGACTCGGAAATGGGAAGTGATGCCCAACCTTGGCTTGTTTCCGTCAGAACGAGATTAGGCGTCGCCTGGTACGTGTTGCGCAAGTTGGCGTTCAGTGTCGCAGTTAGCTGATCCTTGCTGAAGGTAACGCGCCAGCGGTGGTAAATGGCGTTACTGTCGGGCGTGGTCATCCTGATCGTCTTGAAGAAGGAAAGCATCGACGCTTCGTCCGTATGGTCAAAGGTTATCGGCTGACCGGACTCATCCTCGGTGAGATTTCTCCCGATCAAATAGGGGGTCGGGTCGGGATAGTCAAACCCGTCGGTGATCCAAACCTCGTGGGCGCTTGCGGTCAGGCCGCTCGAGGTCGAGTAATAATAAGCCGTAATCAATTGACCGCCGTTCATCATCACCATCCCCCGGGTCGCGTCGACGGCGTCGTTGGTTCTGATAGCAGCGTTTACGCTATTGTATACCTGGCTGTTGACGCTGTCATCGACCGTATATCCCTTATGCTCGTTCCGGCGGCTGAAGGCGTCCGCGTATGCGAATGTTCGGGCGGCGATGGCCTGTGCCTTCAGGGCTTCGGAGTTATATGATGCCGGCATCTCGCTGGGGACGACCTTGTACAGATATTGTTCGATGTTGATGTCGTTAACGACCAAAAGTCTATGGTCATAGAGGGAGATCTCGATGTTCCCCGCGTAGGTGGCGTTGGATCCGCGCTGGATGCTCGTGATCTTGATCGCTTCTTCCGGCGTCTTGGGAATGAAGATGACGCGTTTTGCGGTTTTGAGGACGACGGTGGCGCCTCTTTTGATGACGATCTTGTCATCGCTGATGGTCGCGGTTATCGACTGGTCTTTAAGCAATTCCACGCTTTCCTCGCCGTCGTAAGTTTGCAATGTCACATCCTTCAGTAATTTCAAAGAAACGTAGTCGTGATACAAGGTGTTCTCGTCGGCGATGTCGTTTATCGAATAACGGATGCCGACGCGGATATTGGCAAAACCGGTTTCCCCGTCGATCAGGATGGCGAAAACCTTTCCAGTGGCGATGTCAACCTCGGCGTAGACGTTCTCCATTCCGATATAAAGGTCGTCAATCGACGCCGGCTTAATACCGGCGCCGTTTTTCCGTAAGACCCTGATGTTAGCATCATATTCAGGGTACGGGACGTTCAACAGTTCCATTTTCCGTTCGTTACGGTCGATGGAAAGGATCTTCGTATGGAAGTATAGTTTGTCAAGGTAGATGACGGTGATCGCAAATTCATCATATACCTCGGAATTGTCCTTGAGAACGGCGCGGATAGTGGTCGTTCCGGCGCTGATGGCGCGTACGATTCCCTCTGCATCGACCGTCACCACTTCCGGGTTCGACGATGACCAGTCGACCAAAGCATTGATCGTGTTGTCATTGGCATGGGCGGTCAGTTGCGCGGTCTCCGTCACATATAATTCGTTTTTCCCCATGATGGCAAGTTCGGTAATCTCCCTTGGCAACACCTCGATCGCATACGAGGTGAAAACCGACGGTTGGTATTTGCTATAGACGAGGAGCGTGGCCGTCCCGGGAGCAACTCCGGTGACCTTCCCCGCTTGATCGACCGTCATGATCCTTTGGTCGGATGAAATATAAGTCACCGCCTGACTGATGTATTCGGGCGTGATGACCGCCGTAACGGTAATCGTAGCGCCGACGTAAACCTCTTTCGGACCCTGAACCGTCAATGATTCAATCGCCGGTTCGGTCACGGTGATCTCGATGGAAGCAAAGACGTTCGGATAATCGACGGATGTGGCGGTGATGACGACGTCCCCTTCGGCTAAGCCGGTGACATACCCGTCGCTGTCGACGATCGCGATGTCAGGATCGCTCGAACTCCATTCGACGTTTACCTTTGCCCGGGCGGGAACGGGGGTGACCGTTAATTGAACGGTCTGGTTAATGTCGACGGTTTCCGGACCGTCGATCTCAAGCGCCTGCAACGGGATGGTAAAATAATCGCACGAAATTAAAAAAATAAAAATCGCAAGTAATGCTATGATAAATTTTTTCTTCATACTCACTTTTCTCCCATGTTTAATTATATCAAAAGACGCGCTTTTTT
>DGDS01000001.1:0-5562 GCA_002385575.1 Caryophanales bacterium UBA3946
CCGAACTTATATTCGCGACCGAAAATGTTGATGACTTGGCCTTCGGCCGTGCCTTCAAGATCGTTGTCGACGTAATAGGCATCCATATCGAGCGGATCGGTAAATGAGTACTTCAGGCTGGCGACACGGATGAATTTCTCACTGATCGTTTCAAGATCGAGCGGGTTGAGATCGGCATCGCCAAAGAAGTTGTAATCCATGTTGACCAATGCCGGATTGGTGGTCGAGGATTCTTCGCCGGTATGGTTGGTGTAGTAATACTTCAACGGTTCACCGACGAAGACGTTGAAGTTGATCACGCCAATCCAGGCATAGTTATTATGGTTCGCCTCGGTAGCATTATTCCGAAGCATGATATAGTTGGTGCAGTTTTCAAAATAGTTGTTGGTGACGGCAATCGTCAACCCGTATTCCTGATATGAGCTGGAACTGATGGCGCCGGAATAAATGACATCGGGTATGCCAATGTTCACAAACGAGTTATTTCTGACGATGACATCATGCGGATTATCGGAATCCTTGGAATGCCCGAGGCTGCGGAAATAGATACCGTTGTGGGCAGTTTCCGGTACGTCGCAACTGAAGTCGTTGTTTTCGAGGATCAGATAGCCGTAATTGTATCCGCCGTCGACTCTGATCGCGTCATAGGTGAAGTTTTCGAAAATGTTGTTTTCAATCTCCACGTCTTCGACAACGGCGATGAAAATGCTCGTGCGCTTGACGTTCTTGAAGTAGTTGTTCGCGAAATAAAGGTCCTTGATGGTTATGCCTTGCTTCGAAAGCGCGACCACGGCTTCCAGATCATAGTTACGCAACGCTGACCACGCGGTCGCCGGCTCGTCAATATCGAAAACGAAGTTGTTGACGAAGGAGAAGTCCGTGAGTCCGCCGAGGCTCTTAACCTTTCCTAAACCGGAGAAAGCGAGTCCGTCAAAGCTGATTCCGGAAACGCCATCGGCGAGCAGGATCGAGCCCTTGATGACCGGCTGATTACTACGAACATAGTTATCCGTGTTCGGATTCTTTCCGCTGTTCATCGATTTGAAAGCAATATCCTTCTTATCGACGGTCAGCGTGCCCGTGTATTCGCCGGGATAGAAGAATAATTCCATCCCGTCCTTCGGCAATTTCACGCCATCCAGGGATGTGAAGGCGTTGATGCCGAGATAGAAGGTATCGCCATCATCCTTGACCTCGCTATACCTTTCGAGGTCGGCGAATTCAGAACTGAAGATAATCTTGCTGTATTCGGGAACCGTCAGCTTGGCGACGACCTTGAGTTCATATTCAGCGGTCACCGTTTCCAAAGCGGCCGATTTAACCGTGATGACAACATTGCCCGGGGCGACGCCCACGATTTTGCCGCTTTCATCGACCGTCGCGATGCTTTCATCGCTCGACTCGAAGATGACGTCCTGGTTAGCCAGATTCGGGATGACCGTTGTCGATAATTGCAGTTCTTCTTCAACCTGGATGACGTTGTACGCGCCTTCCACATTGATCTGGGTCGGCGGCGTCTGAACGATCGTAAGCTCCAGGCTACCGGTAATCGACTCATCGACGTTGGATGTCGCGGTTACCGTGACCGTTCCGGTGTTGGCGGCGTAGAGGAGACCCGATTCGGCGCCGATCGTGGCGATGCTGGGATCGGATACGCTCCACGTCACGCCCTGCTGCGCTTGCGCCGGTAGGACCGAAGCGATCATTTGCACGTAAGAAAAGAGGAATACTTCGGTTTCCCCGGTTTCCGTGGTAACTGTGATCGAAGTCGGATCCGGTTCAAGGACGGTGATCGAAACAGATTTGCTTACGGTGTTCTTCGCCTTCGACGTCGCGGTAATCGTTACGTCGCCGACGCCGACAAACTGGACCAGACCGTTTTCATCGACCGTCGCGATATCCTCATCGCTCGAACTCCAGTCAACTCCCTGCGGTGCCAATTCCGGAATCACCTGAGCGCTTAACTGGACGGACGTTCCCATCTTATGAAACGACGACGCACCGACGATGACGATGCTTGCCGGATCAGCCTTAGCGACCACAACTTTGATCGTCGCGCTCTTGTCGCCAAGGGTTACGGTGATGTTGGCCTCACCCTCAGCAACAGCCGTTATTTTCCCGGTTGAATCCACGGTCACGATATCGATGTTGCTGGATGACCAAGATAACGGGATGCTGACAGCCGGTGTGATGGTGGGTGTCAACTGCCTGACGGTGCCGACCGGGACGGTGATTGTCGCACTTTCAAAGGAAATCGTTCCGGAGAAGCCTGATACCGTGATTTGAATCGTCGCTTTTACTTTGGTACCTCTGACTGACACGGTAATGGTGGCCGTTCCGACTGACAGTCCCGTGATTTTTCCTTCGCTGTCCACGCTGACAATCGCGCCGTCGCTTGACTCCCATTCCAGTTCCAGGTCATCTGAGGAAGCTATTACTTCCAACAGTTCTTCCTGGCCGATGGATATGGTCATGCTATTCTCATTGAACTTCAACGATGTCCGATCGCAAGCGAACAATGTGAATGTCAACAGGAAAGTGAAAATGAAACCAATTAACTTAAGAAACTTACTCATACCTATTCACGCAGTTCAAGCATACGCATATTGACCGCTGAAACTGCCACTCCTCCTTTTAAAAAATATTGTCAATATGCAAACCTTTTCATTGGAATTATAACATATTTTTGATAAAAATACTAGATGTTTCTCGGTCATAAAAAAACGTTTACATTGCTTTTCTCGACAAGAACCACAAATAAAAACGGATCCCGCGCGGGACCCGTTCATATAATCTTCATTATGCCAGTTTATCAAGTTTTTCTTTGACGATCGCAACCATGTCGAGCCGTTCCCACGGCAGATCAAGATCGCTCCGCCCGAAATGACCGTAGGCTGCGACCTGCCGGTAAATCGGCCGGCAGAGATCGAAATAAGCGATAATCCCTTTCGGCGATAACGGGAACGTCTCCCTGATCAGGGCGATCAGATCCTCGTCGCGATATGGCGAGGTTTCAAACGTGTCAACGGAAACCGCCACCGGCTCGTTGTAACCGATCACGTAGCTAAGGCTGACTTCCAGCCGCTCTGCGGCCCCGGCCGCCACCAGGTTCTTCGCGACGTAGCGCGCCATATAGGCGGCGCTCCGGTCCACCTTGGTCGGATCCTTGCCGCTGAAGGCGCCGCCGCCGTGACGGGCGGCACCGCCGTAGGTGTCGACGATGATCTTCCGTCCGGTAAGGCCGCTGTCGCCCTTCGGACCGCCGATCACGAAGCGACCGGTCGGATTGACGAAAATCTTCGTATCCTCGTCGAGGAATCCTGCCGGGATCACCGGCTTGATTACCTCGTCGATGATCACTTTTCGCAACTCATCGGACGTGACCGTCTCACGATGCTGGGCGGAAACGACGATGCTGTTGACCCGCACCGGGACGCCGTCGCGGTACTCGACCGTGACCTGGGCTTTTCCGTCCGGGCGGAGGAAATCCTCGTTACGGGCGCGACGCACTTCCGCGAGTTTCTTCGTCAGCCGGTGCGCCAGATAAATCGGCATCGGCATGTATTCATCCGTCTCACGGCAGGCGTATCCGAACATCGTTCCCTGATCGCCGGCGCCGGTGCCGTCCTGGACGCCGCAGGCGATGTCGGGCGACTGTTCGTCCAAACAGACGAGCACGGCAAGGTTCTCGGCGTCGAATCCGAATTTGCCCCGGTTATAACCGATCTCGTCAACCGTCCGCCGGACGATTCCCTGGATGTCGACGTAAGTCGTGGTCGTTATCTCGCCCATGACCAGGACCAAGCCGGTCGTGGCAGCGACCTCACAGGCAACCCGAGCGTTTTTATCATCAGCAAGGATCGCATCAAGAATCGCGTCGGCGATCTGGTCGCAGATCTTGTCGGGATGACCCTCGGTTACCGATTCCGCTGTATACAGTTTACGCAATTCATTCACCTCGTGTTATTTTTTATGTTTATAAGCCGGACACGGGAAGCTGGGAGACCTTCACGGAAGGCGTCCCGATATTGGTATAGAAGAGCTCGAAGTCGGTGCCGATTTCCTCGATCGCGTTCATCATCTTGAGGAAATTGCCAGAGACGACAATCAGGTTGACCGGACGGGCGATGGCTCCGTTTTCAATCAGGAAGCCTGACGCCTGGGCGCTGAAATCGCCGTTTACCGGGTTGACGCCGGCATGAAGTCCGGCCAATTCGGTGATCAGAAGGCCTTCCTTCACGCCCTTGATTATTTCTTCCTTGCTCTTCTTCGCTTCATCGCTGGTAAGCAGGAAGTTGGTGACGTCGACGTTGATGTCCGATCCCATCTTGAATCCGTTACCGGTCGATTGCGTCTTGAAATATTTCGCCGTCTTCAGGTTGTGCAAAAACGTTGTGAAAACGCCCTTGTCCACGATCTTCTTCTTATAGGAAGCGACGCCCTCGTCGTCAAAGGGTTGAAAATTGGGCGCGCCCGGATACAGGGGATCGTCGATAAAGGTAATCTTCTCGCTGAAGACCTTCTCGCCTTCCTTCCCCAGCAACGGCGTGATCCGTTTCACTGCCGATTCGCCGGAAAACATCGAGACGAAAGAAGCAAGCAAGTCGCTCATCGCCTCGTTTTCGAAAATGATAGGATATGACTTGGAAGGAACCGGGCTCGCGTTCAGTTTGGCGATGACCTTTTCCCCGACTTCCCTGGCAATGGCGTCAGGGTCGAACTCGTTGTAATCGAGTTTGATGTCGATCTTGTAGGAGGTTTGGGTCTGCTCGCCTTCCTTGGCGACGGCCTGGACGGTGATGTGGGCAAGTCCGTTTTCTTTCTTCAGTTTCAGTCCGTAGGAATTGATGATTTCCACCGTGCTGAGGTTCTCGTTGTACATGCAGTAGGGGACGTGGATGATCCGCGCGTCGAAAGCCTTGACCTTATTCTCAAGACCTTTCAACAGCGCGATTTTCTCGCTTACCGGGATCTGCGCGAACACGGGATTCGGTTCGCGTCCGTCCGGATAGGCCGGGCTGCCTTTGTAAATCTCGAATTCCTCCGTGGTCGTTAGCGTCGCGGCGTTTTCCTTCAGGCGCGCGACGATATAGTCCGGTTCTTCGTTTCCGTATTCGGTCGTGAAGACCGCCATCTTGTTCTGGTAAATGCCGCGGACGGTATAACTGTAACTGTCGCTAATCTTGTTCTGATCGACTTCGCCCGCGAAAACGGCGATCTGGAGACCGTAATTATGATTGGCGTAGATTTCGAGCGCTTCGAAACCCGCTGCTTTCGCTTTTTCAATCAACAATTCGTATTTCATGCCTTTTCACCCCTTCCGCCGACGGTAAGGTTTTGGACGCGGATCGTCGGCTGGCCGACGCACACCGGGATCGAGCCGCTGAGCGAACCGCACATCCCGTATCCGAATTCCAGGTTATCGGCGATCATATCGATGTTCGCCAGAATCTGCGCGCCGCTTCCGACCAAGGTCGCGCCCCGGACCGGCTTGGTGATTTTTCCGTTTTCGATCATATAGCCTTCATTGACGGCGAAGTTGAACTCGCCGGTGGCCGGATT
>DGDS01000001.1:5607-5816 GCA_002385575.1 Caryophanales bacterium UBA3946
AAGAAGGTGTTAGTCATCCGCGACGTCGGCGCGTACTTGTAATTCTGCCGGCGGCTGCTTCCGGTGACGGGATGGTTCATCTTCCGGCTGTTGCGATAATCGACGAGGTAGCTTTTCAGGATCCCGTTTTCGATCAAAACGTTGCGCTTGGTCGGCTCGCCCTCGTCATCACAGTTCAACGAACCCCAGGCATTGGCGATCGTCCCGTC
>DGDS01000001.1:5885-6326 GCA_002385575.1 Caryophanales bacterium UBA3946
TCGACGGCGGTGACGATGTCGCTGGCGATCTTTTGGCCGAGTTTTCCGCAGAAGACCGACGTTCCCTTGGCGACCGAGGTCGCTTCGAGGGCATGCACGCAGGCCTCATGGAGGAGGACGCCGCCGAAGGCGTTATGGACGACGACGGTCATCACGCCGCCGACCATCTCGTCGGCATGGAGCATCGTCAGCGCCTGGTCAGCCGCGCCTTTCGCGAACGCCGGGATATCAAAGTTATCAAGGAGTTCGTAGCCGGCATGACCGCCCTTGCTGTCAAAGCCGGTCTGCGTCGCCTTTCCGTCGCTTGCGACGATATGGCACTGCATCAGGACATGGTAGCGCTCGTCCTCGCGATACCGGCCTTCGGAGTTGGCGATCAGCACTTTCTGGGTGTCATCGCGCAAAACGACGATAATCTGGACGATTTCCGGCGAGTAATCC
>DGDS01000001.1:6456-14557 GCA_002385575.1 Caryophanales bacterium UBA3946
TGGACGATTTCCGGCGAGTAATCCTTCACGGCATCGTACGCCTTGAACAAATACCCGACCTTCTCGGCCGCCGAAAGCGACGCCGGTTTCCGGAGGATTGCATGACGCGTTTCATCCTTGCTTTCGGCGAAGGGCTTCGCGGAGAGAAGGCGCGTTCCGGAATAGGCTTCCGCAAGTTTGCCGGCGAGCGCAAGCAGGCTTTCCCGGCTCAGGTCGTTCGTGTAACCGGAAACCTCGTTCGTCCCTTTCAAAACACGCAACGAGGCTCCGAAAAGATGGTTGCCGTTGGCTTTGGTGATCTTGCCGGCGGTTAGTTCGAAGTTGTTGTAATACGACGACTCGACGAACAGCTCAGCAAAATCTCCGCCCGTTTTTAACGCCGCGTCAAGAATTTCGCGGCATACTTCTTTGCTTACCACTGTTATCACATCCTTTTTTGATTAATTATACTAGATATGTAAATAAATAGCAAGGCGATTTTTTTTATTATTTTGGCGGAATAAGGCAATAATAATACTTGAGGTTATCATCATGGAAAATAAATCGATTTGGGACGCGGATCTGTATCCGGTGTCCTTTTCCACCCTGAAAGAAAACATCACGACCGACATCCTGATCATCGGCGCCGGCATCAGCGGACTTTCCTGCGCCTACGAACTGCTTGATCAGGGCGCCGCGATCACCATCGTCGATCAGAACGCCGTATACCAGGGGACGACCCTGCGCACGACCGCAAAGATCACCTGGCAGCACGGCTATATCTACCACGACCTGATCAGAAAGCGCGGCTGGGATAAGGCGCGCCTTTATTACGAGTTCAACCAGAGCGGGATCAACCGAATCGCGGAAATCGTCAGCCGGGAAAATATCGCCTGCGATTTCCGGACGGTGAACGGCTACCTTTTCGCCCTGGCGGACAAGGAACGGGAGAACATCGAGCGGGAAGCGGCTGCCTATGATAAACTCGACATCCCCTATCGGCGCGCGCGCATCGACCCGCGGATCAGCGCGTATGAGGCGTTGCAGGCGGCGGGCCAGGCCAACTTCAATATCACTAAGTACTTACGACGGATCGTCGACATCCTCGTCGCCCGCGGCGTCGCCATCTATGAAAACACGCGGATCGTCGATCTGCACGGTAATGGCGAGGCGATCGCCGTCACCGCCGGAAACAAGCGGATCAGGGCCAAAAACGTCATCGTGTGCAACCATTATCCCGTCTATAAGAAATTCAACTTCTTCTTCACGAAAATGATACCCTATTATTCCTATTCGGTGGTAGCTGCTTCGAGCGTCGTTGAGATCGAGGACGCCAATTACATCAACACCGTCTCCCCGTCCATCGCTCTCCGTTTCATCACCCATGCCGGACAAAGGAAACTAAACATCAGCGGCGCCAGCCACGAAGCCTATAAATTCAAGCAGCCGCTGACCGAGATCAGCCTCCTGAAAAAATTCGGCAAAGAAAACCTGGGCGTCGCCGATTACCAGTACGCCTGGTTTGCCCAGGATTATGCGACGACCGACCTGCTGCCTTTAATCGGCAGGATCAAGGATAACATCTTTGTCGCGACTTCCTATAACAAGTGGGGAATGGCGATCGCGACGGCCGGCGCGATGATGATCAAAGACCTGCTTACGAAAAACGCAAGCGGATATACGGCGCTTTTCAACCCGACGCGCATGGCGATCAATTGCAAATTTCTCGGCTATAACCTGAAAGTCGTCGGCACGCTTTTGAAGACGCGCTCGATCCCGAAGCGGAAAGTCGTCAAACTCAAACCGGATAGCGCCGTCATCCTCAAAAAGCAGGGCAAAAGGATCGGGATATACAAGGATCCGGAACACAAACTCTACATCGTCGACATTACCTGTCCCCATATGCGGTGCGGCCTCAGGTTCAACAAACTCGCCAGGACATATGATTGCAAGTGTCACGGCTCGCGTTTCACCTACGACGGAAAACTCATCGACGGTCCGGCGCTCAAGGATCTGCGACGGATCGCCACATCCGAACTGCACGATTATCTCGAATAGCCAATATTAACAACGCTAATAAAAAGAGCTTGCCTCCGTAACGAGGCAAGCTTTTCATTCTGGCAGTTCTGATTGTTTTAACCAGGCGAGGGCCTGCCGTAAGCGGCGCAGGGATTCCTCCCGGCCAAGGATGGCGCCTAACTCGGCCGATCCGCCCGGCGTCACGGCATGGGCGGTCAGCGCCAGCCGCAGAACCGAATAGACGGCCCCGGTCTTCCATTCCCCGGCTGCGGCGATTGCCGCGATGGTTTCATGAAGCCGCTCCTCGGTCCAGGGGTCAACTTTTTCGAGGAAGGGAAGGCTTTTTTTGAGGATCACCGCCGCGCCTTCAGGGTTGATCTTGAACTTCTTGTTCACATAGGCTTCCTTGGGAATCTCCTTGAAATCGACGATGAACTCGACCTTTTCCGGGATCTCGCTGAAGATGTCGATCCGCGATTGTAACAAGGCGCCGAACTTGCGATAGTCGTAAAGCCCCTTGATCTTCGATTTTTCGAAATACGGCCAGGCGTATTCCATGAACACGTCAAATGGCAACTCGCGTATATACTCGCCGTTCAGCCATTTCATCTTGTTCTCATCGAAGATGCTCCCTGATTTCTGCAATCCCTCGATTGAGAAATGCTCGATCAGTTCAGTGATGGAAAACTTCTCGCGCTCGCCTTTCGGACTCCAGCCCAATAGGGCGATATAGTTGATGATCGCTTCGTTCAGATATCCCTTCGCCACGAAGTCCGCGAAATATGCATCGCCGTCGCGTTTGCTTAGCTTATGGGTCTCATCGCGCATGATCGGGGTCAGGTGGATGTACTGGGGAATTTCCCAGCCGAACGCCTGGTAAAGCAGGCAATATTTCGGCGTGCTGCTGATATACTCGTCACCGCGCATCACGTGGGTGATCGCCATCAGGTGGTCGTCGATGACGTTGGCGTAGTTATAGGTCGGATATCCGTCCGATTTGATGAGGATCTGGTCTTCAAGCTCGCGGTTTTCGACGGCGATCTTCCCGAACACCAAATCGGTAAATTCCGTCACTCCCTCCGTCGGCATGTTCTGACGGATGACGTAGGGAACGCCGCTTTTCAGCTTTTCCTCGATTTCTGCCGGCGAAAGATGCAGGCAGTGCTTGTCATAGCGAGCCAGGCCCTTCTCATCGCGGAGCGATTCCAACCGTTCCTTATCGCAGAAACAATAATAGGCATGACCGGAAGCAATCAGTTTTTCCGCGTACTCCCGGTAGATGTTGAGTCTTTGACTCTGAACATAAGGTCCATACGGTCCGCCCTCGTTCGGTCCTTCGTCGGCCTTAATGCCGACGGCCGCGAGAGTTTCGTATATCACTTCGACGGCGCCGGGGACGTACCGTCTCATGTCGGTGTCCTCAAGCCTGAGGATGAAATCGCCGCCGTGCTTTTTTGCAAACAAATAAGCATAAAGCGCCGTCCGCAAATTTCCCAGGTGCATGTACCCGGTTGGGCTCGGCGCGAAACGTGTCCTAACTTTACCCATATCCATCCTTCTTTATGATGCTGATACTTTTCTAACCTTCTTGATCAATCTGGATAGCAACGATCCCCGGTCCTGGAGCAGTTCCGCGGTTTTCCCGTACTCGACGACCTGGTCGTTTTCAAGGATGAGGATCTTATCGCACTTGGCGATGTAGTAGATTTTATCGGTCATGATGACGACGAGCTTGTTCTTCAACTTGAAGATCTCGTTCATGATTGCGTCTTCTTCCCGTACCGCCAGCGCCGAGGTCGCCTCGTTAAAGACGAAGATCTTCGAATCCTTGTAAAAAGCGTTGGCCAGCGTGATCCGCTGCATCAACTCGTCGGAAAAACCGTCGACCAGCGTCTGGTCCTTGTTTTCCAGGGTGGCGATATATTCCTTGAGTCCGCTCTTGTGCAGGGCGTCGTTGTATTTATACTCGTCAAACGGCAGGGGATAGGTGATATTATTGATGATCGTGTCGCTGAAAAGGTTGTCGTCCTGGGGCACAGCCGTGATCAGGTCGCGCAGATAAAGGGTGCTGATCTTGTTGATATCGCAATTATTGATCGAGATCACCCCGTCGCGCGGCCGGAGCAGTTTCGTGAACAGGTCGAAGATGATTTTATGCCCATTTCCGCTTACGCTTATTATGCCCAGTTTTTCGCCGCGACGGACGTCGAAACTGACGTTTTCAATTCTTTCATCGCCGCTATTATAAGTGACGTTTTCGAATTTAAGGGTGTGGAGTTCCTGGAGGCTGGTGATCGGTTCGGCCTTGATCTCGCTGCGCAGCGCCAGAATGTCGTCAATCGCCTTCATTTCACCCCGGACCGTGCTCGGATTGATCTTCAGCGACAGAAGCCGCTTGAAAGTCGTGTAGACGTACGGGGTAAGGATGACGAATGCCACGATCGTTCCCGGTTTTTTATCGCCAAGGGCGAAATACCCGCCCAAGGCAAGAACGATCGCAAGTGCGACGCCGACGAACAGGTCGTAAACCTTGAAGTTGACCGCTTCCTTGAGCGTGCCGATGTTGCGATAGAGTTTAAAGAAGCTTTCGCTTTTCCGTTCGAACTCGTCTTCCTCGCGAATGATGCCGTTTTTCAACTTGATGCTTCTGACCTTCTCGAAATCCTCGCGGACCATCCGGCACCGTTCTTCCTGCGCTGCCATGGCCTTTTCGTTCACCTTGCCGATGAATTTGTCCGTCGTCTTGACGATCATGTATACCAAAGGCAGCGTAACGAAAGTCAAAAGACCGAGCGCCGGGTCGATGACGATCATCGAGATGAACACGGTAAGCAGGAACAATGACATCTGGATAAACGCGAGCCAATTGTTCGCGATATATTTGTTTCCAATCACGTCGCAATCAACGCCGATCCGCTTTACAATCTCATCGGTATCGATTTTTTTCAGTTCGCTGATTTCCGCGCGGATCGCCGCGGAATAAACCGCCTTGGCAAGGGCGTTGCTGATTTCGGTGCCGATCGCAAGCGATGCATTCTTGATGTAAATGTCAAGCCCGACGCTTAACAGGACCGCGATGAAGAACATGGTCGTCCAGAACAAAAGCGGCCCGGATTCCAGGATTACCCGGTCGATGATATTGCGAATAATCAGGGCGGAAAATACCTTGGCCATGACTCCGACGATGATGGCGAGGAATATTAAAATCACCATCTTAATTTTTTTTGTCAATACTGATGCGATAATGTTTTTTGCTTGCATTTTTTTCTCCGTTACCGGGTATACATATATGATACACTAAAAGGGGGGATTTGTCAAAAGGAAAGATGCAATCCGCGTGTATAATGACGAAAAAACTTACATCGCAAAAAGCCGCCCGCGGTTGTCTTCAGCGGGAAATCGTGTTATAATGAACCGAGGTTATTTTTATGCGCTATTTATGCTTTGACGTCGGCGGTACGGACACAAAATACGCCGTCATCACCGAAGATTACAGAATTATTTCCAAGGCATCTTTTCCGACCGAGATCAACCGCGGCGGTGCGGATCTCCTCAAGCGGATGATCGAAATAATCCGAAGAGCTGAGGTGGAAGGAGGGCTTGCGGGAGTCGCCGTTTCCAGTCCCGGCATCGTTGATTGCGATACCGGCGCGGTCGTGTTCGCTAACGAACGCGGGAAGGGATTCCAGGGCATCAGCTATCGGCAGACGATCGGGGAAGCGACCGGGCTCAACTGCTGGGCGGAAAATGACGCCAACTGCTTCGCTTGGGCAGAAACCCTTGATCACGACGGCGATTTTCTGGTCGTGACCATCGGTACCGGCATCGGCGGCGCGATCGTCCTGGGCGGCGAAGTCTACCGTGGGATCAACAACAGCGCCGGCGCCTTCGGCCAGGTGCGCATCACCGATGCGGCCAAATGGGAAGAACTCGCTTCGCTAAAAGCGCTTCTCGACAACGCCCGCGCTGATTATCCCGACCTTAAGGACGGCGAAGAACTGTTCTCCCGTCATGATCGTGGCGAGCCTACGGCCGTAAAAGCCGTCGCTGCTTTTTACCGCTATCTTGCCGTAGGGATCGCAAATCTTGCCTATGTCTTCAGCCCGCCGAAAATCATCATCGGCGGCGGGATTACCACCCGGCCGGCCTTCTTCGGCGAACTTACGGCCGCGATCAAGGCCCAAGCCAACCCCGCCTATTTTGGCAAGACCGAAGTCGCCGTATCCCGTCATAAAAACGACGGCGGCCTGATCGGCGCGCTCGTCCATTACCGGAAACGGGAAACCAGAATAAAAAAATCCTTGTAATTTTCCCAACCATAAGATATAATATAACAAAATTCAATCGTATATATTCGATAATATGGTTCGAACGTCTCTACCCCAGCGCCGTAAACGCCGGGACTACGATTGGCACAAAATGATGCTTTTTTTGTGTTATTCGCTGAGAGAGAGGCCAAGCTCTCTTTTTTTAAAACCGAACGAGGTAAGATATGATAAACGCAAATCA
Source organism: Caryophanales bacterium UBA3946 (assembly GCA_002385575.1). Taxonomy (GTDB): domain Bacteria; phylum Bacillota_I; class Bacilli_A; order ML615J-28; family CAG-698; genus UBA3946. Next base: position 12,964 of record DGDS01000001.1, read on the forward strand.
ATTCATCGAGGAACAAGTTAATGCCATCAAGCAAACCGTCGGCGCCGGAAAGGTCCTCTGTGCCTTAAGCGGCGGCGTCGATTCTGCGGTAACTGCGCTCTTAACCCATCGCGCCGTGGGTGACCGGCTGCTCTGCATGTTCATCGACAGCGGCCTGATGCGCAAGGACGAGCCCGAGGAAGTCGCCGCGACTTTCGGCCGGCATTTCGGCATCCCCCTACGCGTCGTTCCGGCCGCCGATAAGTTCCTGGAGGCCCTCCGGGGCGTGACCGAACCCGAGGAAAAACGCATAATCATCGGTAACCTTTTCATCCGCGTCTTCGAGGAAGAGGCGGTGAAACTTGGCGAATTCGAATATCTCGCCCAGGGAACGATTTATCCCGACATCATCGAGTCCGGAAACAACGGTAAACTCGTGAAAACGCACCATAACGTCGGCGGGCTTCCGGAAAACCTGAAGTTCAAACTTGTCGAACCACTCAGAACCCTTTACAAACATGAGGTCCGGATCGTGGGACGCGCGCTCGGGCTTCCCGAACACGTCGTCAACCGCCAGCCCTTCCCCGGTCCCGGTCTGGGAATCCGGGTGATCGGCGAGGTCACGGCGGAAAAACTTGCGATCCTAAAGGAGGCCGACGCCGTTTTCCGCGAAGAGATTGAAAAGAATGGTCTTTCCGTCTGGCAATACTTCGCCGTCCTCACCGGAATCAAAACGGTGGGCGTTGCGGCGGGAGAACGGACGTACAATTATACGATCGCCCTGCGGGCGGTTGATTCCACCGACGCGATGACCGCATCGTGGGTAAGACTTCCTTGGACGGTGCTGGCGGCGGCCGCCGAAAAAATCGCGCGCATCCCGGGGGTCGGACGCGTCGTCTACGACATCACCGCCAAACCGCCGGCCACGATCGAATGGGAATAATAGATAGAAGGAGGTACTGATGGATAGCCTGAAAGAAAAGATATTATGCGAAGCATATACATTTGATGATGTTTTGCTCGTCCCGCAGAAATCAGAAGTATTGCCGATTGAGACCGACACGAAGACGAGACTGACCAAGAACATACATCTCAATATACCGATCGTCAGCGCCGCAATGGACACGGTGACGGAAGCGGCGATGGCGATCGCGATTGCCCGTCAGGGCGGTCTGGGATTCATCCATAAGAACATGTCGATCGAAGACCAGGCGCAAATGGTCAAGCGGGTCAAACTGAGCCAAAGCGGGATGATTTCCGAGCCGATCACCCTCGGCAAAAACCACACGATCAAGGACGCATTTGAACTGATGCGTTATTACCGGATCTCCGGTCTTCCGGTCGTGGAGGAAGACGGAACGCTGATCGGCATCGTCACGAACCGCGACCTCAAATACCGCGAGGATTACGACGCCCCTGTCAGCGAGGTGATGACCAAGGATAACCTTGTCACCGCCCCGGTCGGCACGACCCTTGACGAGGCGAAGAAAATCCTGATGGAACACCGGATCGAGAAACTGCCGATTGTCGATGATCAGTACCGCCTGCGCGGTCTGATCACGATCAAGGACATCGACAAGATCAAAAGCTATCCGTTCACGGCGAAGGACGAGAA
>DGDS01000001.1:14731-34477 GCA_002385575.1 Caryophanales bacterium UBA3946
GGCGGAAACATCGTCACCAGGGAAGCGGCGAAGGATTTGATCGCGGCCGGGGCCGACTGCCTCAAGGTCGGGGTCGGACCGGGTTCGATCTGCACGACCCGGGTGATCGCCGGCATCGGCGTCCCCCAGATTACCGCGATCAACGAAGTCTACCAGGTCGCCAAGGAACATGATATTCCGGTGATCGCGGACGGAGGAATCAAATACAGCGGCGATATCGTCAAGGCAATCGCGGCCGGAGCCGACGTCGTCATGCTCGGCAAGCTGCTGGCCGGGACCGAGGAAACCCCGGGTGACGAGATCATTTACAACGGGCGCCGGTACAAGGTCTACCAGGGCATGGGTTCGATTGCCGCCATGCGCCGCGGTTCCCGAGACCGTTATTTCCAGGAACATGCGGTCGAACCGAAAAAACTCGTTCCCGAGGGCATCGAGGCCCGTGTCCCCTATTCCGGCCGGCTTGAGGACGTCATCTACCAGTTGGTCGGTGGTTTGAAATCGGGCATGGGATATTGCGGGACAAGGACGATCGCGGAACTTAAAACCAACGGCAAATTCGTAAAGATCACAAATGCCGGCTTAGTCGAATCGCATCCCCACGATGTCGAACTGACGGCCGCAGCACCGAATTACCAGAAATAATCATATATCATCAACCCCAAGAAAAACTGCTTTCAAGCCGAGCTTAAAAGCAGTTTTTCTTTTACCTATTCAATCAGGAAGTGGAATAAGGGTGAATTTTTCCGTTATTGTGATATTTATTATACTTATAGTTGAGTTCAATCAATGGTTGTTTGATTTTTCAGATATTATGGTATAATGAATACGGAGGGAATAAAATGTTTGATTTCGACGGCTTCGGCCAGCGCCTGCAAAAACTACGCAAACAGAAAAATATAACTCAAGGGGAATTCGCCGACCGACTCGGCGTGACCGCCCAAGCGGTATCGAAGTGGGAAAACGACTTAAGTTATCCCGATATCACCCTCATTCCGACGATCGTAACGATCTTTAACGTGGAAGTGAACGACTTGTTCGGGTTCAAAGGAAAGAACGGGAAAAACGATTACCAATTTCCGAAAAGCTATGACGGGATACCCTTGGTCCATTATTTCCAGAACGTCGCCTGCTACTCAACAAAAACAGTCGCATCAATCGACGGATCGGGCGTCAAATTCACGGACGGCAGTTCCGCCGAGTTGTTCAATCGCCTGGTAGTTAACACGGGAAAGGGCGAAATCAAATTACTCGCGGTTGACGACGTGCGCCGGCATCTCGATTTGACCAAGACGGCCGCAGATTACGAGTTCGCGCCCGCCGAAAACATCGACATCGAGATCATCGCCAACAAATGCGAGATCACACGTTCAAAGGACGGAAAATGCCATGTCCACGCGCGTGGCGACGCGGCCTTTATCGACATCCTTGACGTCATGATCAATCATGACACCCTGATCATTCGTTTCCGGAATAAAGAAAATTATAATGTCGACGGGTATGACGGCAACTTCATCAGGATCGAACTGCCGGTCGAGGATGGGAATTTTGCGGCGATAAGGGTGAACGGCAGCGGCGAACTTGTTTCCGATATTGCCATGTTCAAAAGCGGGAAAATCGTCATTAACGGCTCGGGAAAAATCAAAATGCGCGATTTCGCTTCGTGTGAACTGATGATTAACGGTTCCGGCTCGATGGAAGCCAACGAGACCAAATCATCCCGGTTCGTGGTGAACGGCTCCGGCAACCTGAACTGGAAGACCGTCGAAAACATGGATGCCACCATTAACGGTGACGGCAAGTTGGAGATTAAGAATGTGGCAATTGCCAACATCAACGTGAACGGCGCTGGGGAAGTAGATATCGCTAACATCCTTGATGACGGGGAAATGACGCTGCGCGTTTCCGGAAGCGGCGATGTCAATATTAGAAAGGGTAACTGTCGAAAACTGGACATCAACATTAGCGGCACCGGTGATGTCGACGCGCCCGGGGTGACGACGCAAAAGGCTTCGATTATCATCAAGGCCAGCGGTAAGGTCACGATTGGAAGGGTGACCGATTCCTCCATCGAGCAAATCATCAAGAAAGGCGTCATTAACATTCTAAAACGGGGCAAGGAATAATAACGATCGGTATTTTTCCGTTAATATGGTAAAGAAAAAAAGTTTGATGTCTGTCCGTCAAACTTTTTTCAATCAAAAAGAAAATTGTCACCTATCAACAGGCTGTTATGTGTAAAACATATGCCTTAGTTTTTAATTACATGTTTGTCCATTAATCAAAATTAATGCTTGAAATGACGCATTCCGGTGAAGATCATCGGAATCCCATACTCGTCGCATTTCGCGATCGATTCGTTGTCACGTAGGGATCCGCCCGGCTGGATGATTGCCGCAATGCGCGCTTCATGCGCCGCTTCCACGACGTCCGGGAACGGGAAGAAGGCATCGGAAGCAAGCACGGCGCCGGTGGCGGCGTCCGGTCCGATCAGTTCCCGGCTGTGTTCGATCGCCTGGCAAGCAGCCCAGATCCGGTTGACCTGGCCGGGGCCGATGCCAACCGATTGCTTGTCCTTGGCGATGACGATGGCGTTTGATTTCGTATGCTTGACAATTTTCATGGCAAAGACCAAGTCTTCAAGCTGTTTTTCCGTCGGCGCGGTTGCGGTCACCACCTTGTAATCGGGAGGCACGACCGTGGCATCCTCGCTTTGGATGATGAGTCCGCCTTTGACCTTCTTCAGGTCAAGCGAGCCGGTGGCTCCGGTAGTTACCTTCAATTCCAGAAGACGCAAGTTCTTCTTTCCCTTGAGGATTTCCAAGGCATCTTCTGCGTATGATGGCGCAACGATCACCTCAAGGAAGATTTCGCTCATTTCCCGGGCGATGTCCGCGGTGAGGGGACGGTTCATGACGACGATCCCGCCGAAGATCGAGACCATATCGGCGGTAAAGGCCTTCCGCCAGGCCTCGTAGATCGTCGCGGCGCTCCCAACGCCGCAGGGATTGGCATGTTTACAGGCGACGACCGTCGGTTCGTCAAATTCCCGAAGCAAGTCGAGCGCGCCGTTGGTGTCGTTGATGTTATTGAAGGAAAGCGGCTTGCCGTGCAGCTGGACGGCGTCGGCGAGCGTTCCCGCCGGCCTGATGATCTCGCGGTAAAAGGCCGCTTCCTGATGGGGGTTCTCGCCGTAGCGCATGTCCTGAACCTTCTCATAAACAAGCGTCAGGGTTTCGGGGAAGCCTTCTGTTTTCGCTTCCTTTGCCAGATACTCCGCAATCAGGGCGTCGTAAGCGGCCGTATGCGCGAACACCTTGCGCATCAGGTACAGACGCGTGGCCGGGGTGATCTTTCCTTCCGTCTTCAGTTCGCCTATTACTTTGACGTAATCGCCAGGGTCGACGACGACGGCGACGTCCTGATAGTTCTTCGCCGCCGCACGCAGCATCGTTGGACCGCCGATATCAATGTTTTCGAATGCATCCGCGAACGTCACATCCGGTTTCAATATCGTTTGCTTGAAGGGATAAAGGTTGACGATCACAAGGTCGATCGGCTCGATGCCCAACTCGGCGATTTGTTTCATGTGTTGGGGGTTGTCCCGCCGCGCCAGCAGACCGGCGTGTACCGCCGGATGCAAGGTCTTCACCCGACCGTCAAGGCACTCGGGAAAACCGGTCAGTTCCGACACTTCCTTGACCTTAATCCCGGCGGTGGAAAGCGTCCGGTACGTCCCGCCCGTGGAAATCAACTCGCAGCCGAGCCCTTCCAGTTCCCGCGCCGCCTCGACAATTCCGGTTTTGTCGGATACGCTGATCAATGCTTTCATTTTTATCCTCCGCTTTTTTGTTTTTCGAAATTTACGGCCTGATAGCCGATGTCGCGGCGGTAAAACAACCGCCCACTAATACATCCCGCCTTCTTGTAGGCGGTGTTTTGCGCATCATGATATGTTAAGCCGCGGCCGAGGGCGATCAGGACCCGGCCGCCGCTGTTCACGATCTTTCCATCGTGAATGGTCGTTCCCATATGGAACACGTCGTTATTGGGAATTCCGGTAATGACCGTTCCCCGCTCATATCCGCCCGGATATCCTTCGGCGGCGAGCACGACGCCAAGGACGATATCGTCGCTCCATTCAAGCGTAATGTCCTTGCCATCTAGGACATCAAGAATAACACTTAAAAGGTCACTCTTTAGCCTTGGCAGCACGACTTCCGTTTCCGGGTCGCCGAACCGGGCGTTGAACTCGATGACCTTGATACCGGTCGCCGTCTTCATCAGTCCGCCGTAAAGGACGCCGGTAAAGGGACAACCCATCTCCGCTAGCGCCGCAGCGGTCGAAATCATGATCGTTTCCATGGCGGATTCGATATCGGCGGAATCGATGAACGGCACCGGGCTGTAGGCGCCCATCCCGCCGGTGTTCGGCCCAACGTCGCCGTCGTAGGCGCGTTTGTGATCCTGGGCGACGGCCAAAGGATAAACCTTTCGGCCATTGACGAGGGCCATCAACGAAAACTCCGGACCTTCCAGGTATTCCTCGATGATGATCCGACCGGGACCAAAAGTTTTCCTGACAAACACGGTTTCCAGGAACTGTTCGGCTTCGGTTGTGGTCCGAACTATCGCGACGCCTTTTCCAGCCGCGAGCCCGTCAAACTTCAGCACGGCTGGATAACCCCTTTCCTTAATTGTTCCCCATGCCTCATCAAGCGTTTCAGCAACGCGGTAGGAAGCCGTCGGGATCCCGTACCTGGCCATCAATTCTTTCGCAAACTCCTTGCTCGTCTCGATCCGCGCTGCCTCGCGGGTCGGTCCGAAAATGTTCAACCCGCGTTCGCGGAAGACGTTTACGATGCCGAGGCTCAGGGGCAGTTCCGGCCCGACGACGGTCAAACCGATTCCTTCCCGGACAGCGAAGGATGCAAGGCCTTCTACATCCGTCTCAGGAATGTCGATGCGCTCGGCGCCCTTCATCCCGGCATTGCCGCGGGCGGCGTATATGCGCGTGCACAGGGGCGAAGAACTCAGAGATTGGACGATGGCGTGTTCGCGGCCGCCGGAACCAACGACGAGTACTTTCATGACATCTCCTTCTTATCGAATACTTTTTTTATCACCTGGGGATAAAGCCGGTGCTCGAGGCGGTGGATCTTCGCCTCCACTTCTTCAAGCGTCATCCCTTCCTTCACTTCGAAAGCCGTCTGGGCGATGATCTCCCCGGCGTCGACCTCGGGTGAAACGTAATGGACGCTGATGCCGATGATCTTGACGCCATAATCATAGGCCTGTTTGATCGCTTCCAGCCCCTTGAAGGCCGGAAGCAAGGACGGATGGATGTTCAATATCCTGCCCGGGAAGGCCTCAAGAAGCAAAGGCGACACGATCCGCATATAACCCGCAAGCGCGATCGCATCAATTTTTTCCTTCTTCAATAGTTCCAAAATAGCCGTCTCGTATTCCCGCTTGTTTTTGTATTCCTCGTAGGGGAAGACGTAATACGGGATGCCAAGGCGTTTGCTTCTTTCGATGCAATATGCATCCTTCTTATCAGTCACAAGCATCACGATTCGCGCGTAGCGGTATTTTTTCCGGGCGAGCGCCTCGAAGTTGCTTCCGTTTCCGGAAGCGAAAACGGCGATTCTCATCGGATCACAACCCCCGGTTCCGCCGTCACCCGGCCGATTATCCGGGCGCCGGCTTCTTCGCGGTCGTTGATGAAACGGACGATCGCTTCCGCTTCCGAAGGACCGACGATAAGGATCATGCCGATGCCCATGTTGAAGACGTTGTACATCTCCCGCCAGTCGAGTTTTCCGACTTCCTGCAGGAAGGCAAAGATTGGTGCTTCCGGCAGGGCTTCCCGGTAAATCTCGACGCCTTGACCGGGATTCAACACGCGCGGGATGTTTTCGTCGAAGCCGCCGCCGGTGATGTGGACGATGCCCCGGACTGAAAACTTTTTGATCACCGGGAGGACTTCCTTGACGTAAATCTTCGTCGGGGTCAAAAGGTGCTCCATAAGCGTCTTTCCGGCGATGACGGTCTGCGGGTCGACGGCATTATCCTTGAATAACAGTTTCCGGACAAGAGAAAAGCCGTTGCTGTGCAATCCCGAAGACGGAAGGCCGATAATAAGGTCGCCCGTTGCGATGGAGCGGCCGTCGATGATCTTTTCCCTTTCCACGATCCCGACCGCGAATCCGGCCAGGTCGTATTCGTCCGCGCCGTACATGTCCGGCATTTCCGCCGTCTCACCGCCCAAAAGGGCGACTCCGGCTTTAACACAGCCGGAAGCGACGCCGGATACGATCGTCGCCACCTTTTCCGGTTTGATCTTTCCGGTAGCGATGTAATCAAGGAAAAAGAGCGGTTCGGCGCCCTGGGCCAGGACGTCGTTCACCGACATCGCCACCAGGTCCTCACCGACGGTATCGTGTTTGTCGAAGAGGAAGGCGAGTTTCAGCTTCGTTCCGACCCCGTCGGTGCCGCTAACCAGCACCGGCTCGCGGTAATCCTTGTAGGCCGCCAGGGAAAAAAGCCCACCGAACGAGCCGATCCCGCCCAGCACTCCCGGACGCCTTGTTTTTTCGACTTCCTTTTTGATCAACGCCACGCTTTGATAACCGGCTTCCAAATCGACGCCGGCTTTTTTGTATGCCTTGCTCATGGTCACTTCCTTATTTTATTGGCCTCTTTGAGCGCCTGATAAATGTTCGTCGGATACTTGCCGGTGAAGCAGGCCGTGCAGAGCTCGCTGCGTCCGCACGCTTGATAAAAACGTTCGAGACTCAGGTATTCGAGACTGTCGGCCCCGATCGCCTGACGGATTTGTTCCTTGGAATTGAAAGCGCCGATGATTTCCTCGTAAGTCGTGAAATCGACGCCGTAAAAACAGGGATGGGTGATCTGTGGCGTGGCGATCCGGACATGTACTTCGACCGCTCCCGCCTCTTTCAAAAGCGCCACGATCCGCCTACAGGTCGTCCCGCGGACGATCGAGTCGTCGACGAGGACGACGCGTTTTCCGCGCACCACCGAGGCGATCGAGGAGAGTTTCAACTTGACCGTCTTTTCCCGGATTTTCCGGGACGGTTGGATGAAGGTCCGGGCAATGTAACGGTTTTTGATCAGGCCGATCTCATAGGGAAGTCCCGTCGCTTCGGCATAACCCATCGCCGCCGAAATCGAGGAATCGGGGACGCCGACGACGATGTCCCCGGGCGCGGGATGCTCCACCGCCAGGGCCTTGCCGGACGCGCGGCGGAAGGTATGGACGTTGAGTTCCTCGAGATTGCTGTCGGGACGGGCGAAATAGGCGAATTCCATCGCGCACAGGTAACGGTGCGAAAAGTTAGAGTATTTCAGAGATTGGCAGCCGTCGGCGGAAAGGATCAGGATCTCGCCGGGTATCAGGTCGCGTTCGAAGCTGGCGCCGATGATGTCGAAGGCGCAGGTTTCGGAAGCGAGGACGTACCCGCCGTTGATCCTCCCCAGCGACAACGGCCGCAGTCCGTGCTTGTCACGGACGGCGTAGATCTTGTCCGGCGTCATCACCAGGAAGGAAAAGCCGCCTTCCATCTGCCTAAGCGCCGTAACAAGCGCCGCGGTGAAGTCGCCGTGCAGGTTCTCAATTATCAACTGGGCAAACAGTTCGGCATCGGCGTAGGAGTGAAAGAGATGCCCAGAACGTTCGAGTTTCTCACGGATCTCGCTGAAGTTGACGACGCTTCCGTTATGGGCGATGGCGAAATCGGAAAACTGGTGTTTGAAAATGAACGGCTGGATCTCGCTTACCTCGGCGCCGTCATCCTTCCCGGCCATCACATGACCGATGCCGCTTCGGCCGGTAAGACTATGGATCTTCTTCTCGTCGAAATTCTCGACGATCAAACCTTCGCCTTTGATGATATGCATCTTCCGGCCGTCGGTCGTGACCATCCCACAGCCTTCCTGGCCGCGATGCTGGAGGGCGTGAAGACCGTAATACATCAGTTCCGCGGCCCCGTCAACGTTATAGATGCCGAACAGCCCGCATTTTTCCTTGATGTTCTTTTTCATTTTATCGCAACCAGCCTTTGCCAGATATTTTCATACGCCTCGATCACCTGGCCCAGATCGTAACGGAAACGGTCGCGGTCGAGTTTCTCGCCCGTCTTCTCATCCCAGAGCCGGCAGGTGTCGGGCGAAATCTCGCCAGTGAGGAGGATCTCGCCGTTAACAGTCCAGCCGAACGAAAACCGCGCTTCAGCAAGGATCACGCCGACGCGGGCGAACAATTCCGTCAGTACCTTGTTGGCATCTTCCGCGCATTTTCGCAGTGCCTTGAGTTCTTCGAGAGAGCACAAGCCAAGGGCGAGGGCGTGGTCGTCGTTAATGAGTATGTCTCCGGCGCGATTTTCACGGTAGATCAGTTCATAAACGGGGTTCTTCAGGCGCGCGCCCGTTTTAAAGGGCAGGCGGTAAGCCAGGTCTTCGGTCACGTGGTTGCGGGCGATGACCGTGATCGCCAGTGGCGTCGTTTTCCGGCACCGCTGCCGGCGGTCGTCGACTAGCTCGATGAAATGGTTGGCGATCCCGACTTTCCGCAGGGCGGAAAACAGGAAGGCGCTGATTTTATTGTTCAGGACGCCCTTGCCGGCGATGATCGCTTTTTTGGTTCCGCCGAAAGCGGCGGTCTCATCGCCGTGATAAATGATGATCGCGTCCGCGCCGGGCGCGAAATCCTTCGCCCGGCTCATACGGTCCGTCCCCGGCTTTCACCCTGGAAATAGGCAACCGCGGCCGTAAATATATCCTGTCGTTTCATCCCATGGATGTTTTTCGCGAAATCATCGCCGTAACGCTCGGACAGAGCCGTTTTTCCGAGCACCAATCCGTCCGGCGAAACCAGTCCCTCGATCGCAAACATACTCCCGGTCGGGTTATGACGCGGATCCATCGTCGCCTTTCCCTGCGCGTCGCAGTACTGGAACGCGACCTGTCCGGAAGCAAACAATCCCGCGGCTGTTTCGTCGTCAATGACGAGTTTCCCCGCGCCGGTGCTTACGACCACATCGAAAACATCACCGGGATCAAAGGCGGAAAGCCAGGGCGAGGCGACCGAAGTCGTCTTCGTTTTCACGAAACGCGACACGTAACGCCCGGCTTCGTTCCCAATCAACGCGGCGCCGATGGGACGATAATCGCCAAAAGGCAATAAACCAACCCGGAGGAGGGCGGAAAAAGCGGCTCCGAGACCAAGGATCAAGCCTTTCCGCGCCCGTAATCTCTCAATCGCCGTCTTGATGTTGGGATTTTTGAGGACGGTCGCGATGAAGCCGGCGCTCGCCGCCCCGTCGGGGAGGGCGAGGATGTCGGCCGTATCGATTTCCGCCGCCAGTTTGGCGTATGATGATTTGATCGCTTCGGCGCTATATGATTGAAACACGAATTCCCGCACTTTTCCTCCCGCATCCCGGAAGGCGCGCGCCAACGAGTATTCGCCGGTGGTGCCGGGGAACACGGGAATCAGGACGTTAACCTCGTTTTTTTGGAAAGCGGCCGGTTCCGGGCGTTTTCCGACGGCTGGTTCGGGAAACGGTTTTTCTTCGGCAAGCGGGCCGGTTTCGGGATAGATCGTATTCAATTTTTCAAGGGCCGCTTCGGCTTCCGCAGCCGTGATGACGGTGCCGTTGATGACGATTTCGCCGGGGGTGACAGTGCCCAGATAAACGAAATCCGGATGATCGATCGGCTTTTTCGTTTCGAGAAGGATACTGCCGTACGCAGGAGTGAACAAGTCCTCCGCGGTCGTAACGGCGACGCCCAGGCCGTTACCAAGCGCCGTCTTCACAAGCGCCGCGCCAAGACCGCCGGTTTCGATCGCATAAGCGGAAACAATGTTTTTCGCTTTTTTCTCCGCGGATAAAACGTCATAAGCTTTCTTTAGAGCGGCGATGTCCGCCAGATAGCGTTCATTATATCTCGGTTTTAGGTAATATAGGAGATTACCGGCTTCCTTCAGTTCCGGAGTGATTATATCATCCGCATCCGCCGTCGCCACCGCAAACGCCACCAGCGTCGGCGGCACGTGCAGTTCATTGAAGGAACCGCTCATCGAGTCCTTCCCGCCGACGCAGGCCAGACCCAGTTCTTTAAGCGCCGTAAACGCTCCAAGCAGCGCCGCGACGGGCTTGCCCCATTTGCGGGGATCGCTTCCCAGTTTCTCGAAATATTCCTGGAAACTGAAGCGGATCTTCCGGTAATCGCCGCCGATGGCGGCCATTTTCGCCACGGCCGAAAGCACCGCGCCCTGGGCGCCGTGATAGGGCGAGAAGGAAGCAAGATACGGATCGTAGCCGTATGTCATGATCGAACAGGTGCGCGTTTTTCCCTCAAACACGGGAAGCGTCCCGACGGCGCCCTGATTCGGCGTCGCCTGGCGGGCGCCGCCGTAGGGTGCCATGACCGTCAACGCGCCGGCGGTGGCGTCGAACATCTCGACCAGGCCTTTCTGGTCACAAACATTCAAATCGCCAAGCGCGGCAAGTATTTGTTCTTTCAGCGTCCCCGAAAAACCGGGACGGGGGTATTTATCATAATCGATCGGGAGGATCTCCGCCCGGGCATGCTGGCGCGCCCCGCTCGTGTCGATGAAGGCGCGGTCGATGGCCAGCACCACGTCGCCACGATACGTCATGACCAGACGCGGTTCCGCCGCGATTTCCGCGACGACCGTCGCCTCGACGCCTTCATTGGCGGCGAGGGTAAGGAAACGGTCAAGATCGGCGCGGGCGATGACGACGGCCATTCTTTCCTGCGATTCCGAAAGGGCGATCTCGGTCGCGGAAAGGCCTTCGTATTTGACCGGTACGGCATCAAGGTTGATCCGCACCCCTGCGCTTAACTCGCCAACGGCGACGGACACTCCCCCGGCGCCGAAGTCATTGGCCCTTTTGATCATCCGGCTGGCTTCGGGGTTGCGGAAAAGGCGCACCAGTTTCCGTTCTTCCAGCGGATTGCCTTTCTGGACCTCGGCCGCCGCCTTGACGAGCGCCTTCTCGTCATGGGCTTTCGAAGAACCCGAAGCGCCGCCGATGCCATCGCGGCCGGTGCGACCGCCAAGAAGGAGGACGACATCGCCGGGAAGTGGCGCTTCCCGCCGCACCCAGTTAAGCGGACTGGCGGCGAGGACGGCACCCAGTTCCATCCGCTTCGCCACAAATCCCGGGTGATATACCTCGCGGACCTGGGCGGCGGCGACGCCGATCTGGTTGCCGTAGGACGAATAGCCAGCCGCCGCTTGTTTGGAGATGAATTTTTGCGGGAGCTTGCCGGGCAGCGTCGCGGAAAGTGGCGCGGTGATATCGCCGCTTCCGGTCAGGCGAATCGCCTGGTAAACGTAGCCGCGGCCGGAAAGCGGGTCGCGGATAGCGCCACCGATGCAGGTCGCGGCACCCCCGAAGGGTTCGACCTCGGTGGGATGGTTATGGGTCTCGTTCTTGAAGAACAGCAACCATTTTTCCTTTTTCCCGTCGACGTCGGCGTCGACGTAGATGCTGCAGGCGTTTTTCTCCTCGCTTTCCTCCAGGTCGGAAAGGTTGCCGCGGCTTTTTTCATAGCGCATGTTGATGGTCGTGATGTCCATGAGCGTTTCCGGTTTTTCAGCCCGCCCCAGTTCCGCGCGCGTCTTCTGGTATTCCGCATATGCGGCCCGGACATCCGGGTCTTCCGCGGTGATTGAAAGCTCGGTCAGGAAGGTCGAGTGCCGGCAATGATCGGACCAGTAGGCTTCGAAAAACATCAGTTCCGTTTCTGTCGGCAGGCGGTTTTCCTTCCGGAAATAACCCTGGATCAGTGCGATGTCGGCTTCCGTGAGCGAAAGCGCATAAGCGGCTTTAATTTCCGCCGGTTCCTTGTCAAGAAAACCTTCGATATAGGAGACGGCGGGCGAAGCAGGCGTCTGGTAGCGGACCAGTTTGTTCAAGTCCTTCCGGCGGGCGTCGATCGGGTTGATGAAATGCTTTTCCGCTTTTCTCAGGTCGACGTCGCCTTCAAAGATCACGACCCTTCCTTTTTGCACGATCGCCTTCGTGTCCGGATAAGCGAGCCTGATCAGTTCCCGGGCAATGTCGGCATCCTGATCGTACTGGCCGGGGCGGTATTCAAAGGCAAGGTACTTCTTACTGCTCAAATCGAGATTTTCGTAAACGTCATCGACCGCGGGATCGGCGATGATTTCCGCGACCTTGCCCGCCAGTTCCGCTTCCAGATCAAAGATATCGTAAACATCGATGACACGCAGGTCCTCAATTTCCAAATCCCGCTTCAGTTCGTCGCGCAATACACGCGCTTCAACGCGGTAGCCGGGTTTTTTCTCGACGAAAATCCTGATTTCCATGTGTCCTCCTATAGTTCTTTACCGCTTGCAAGCGCGGCAGCTTTGATTTCTTCGCGATATGCTATCAGTTTTTCCCGGAGCGCCGGATTGGCAACGGCGAGGATTTCCGCCGCGAGCAACGCCGCGTTGGCGGCCCCGTCGATCGCGACCGTCGCCACCGGCACGCCCGTCGGCATCTGGACGATGGAAAACAGGGAATCAAGCCCGTGCAGACTTGCTGATTTGATTGGGACGCCGATCACCGGGATGACTGTGAGCGCCGCGATCACCCCGGGCAGGGCGGCGGCGCCGCCTGCCCCGGCGATAATCACTCCGACTTCCTCTGCTTCAAGCGACTTGACGTAATCAGAGAGATGATCAAGGGCGCGGTGGGCGCTGATGACGTGTTTACTATAGGGGATATTGAATCGCTCGAGCATGGCGAAGGCTTTTGCCATGACTTCCTTATCGCTGACGGATCCAAGAATGACGCTGATCTTTTTCATCAATTTTCGCTCCTCTTTGTTAAAAATAAAAAAACATTAACCTAAAGTTAATGTTAGCGCACTTAAAAAGGGCATCCACGGAAAAAGGCCCGGAATCGAGATACAATAAATTTCGATAAACCAAATCCTTTTTTCATTTTGCTTCCCTTTATGAACTTCAATTGTATTATAGCAAACTACGCGGTATTTACAACATGAAAACATTCTCATAAATTGACAATATTATTTACGAAAAGGAAGGGTATCTGCTATAATATAAACACAAGCAAGGAGAAAAAAGACGATGAAACTGCTCTATACCGGGAAAACAAAAGATGTCTACGCTCTGGACAATGGCAACTACCTGTTACGTTTCAAAGATGATGTGACCGGCGCAAACGGGGTATTCGATCCGGGCGCCAACACGGTCGGCCTGACCATGCCCGGCGTCAGTAAAGCCAACCTCCGCCTGTCGAAGTATTTCTTTGAACTACTCGAACGCCATGGCATCAAGACGCATTATGTGAAGGCGGACCTTGAAAATGGCACGATGGAGGTTCTACCGGCGCGCGTCTTCGGCAACGGCCTCGAGGTGATCGTCCGGCAGAAGGCGGCCGGAAGCTTCGTCCGCCGTTACGGCGAATACGTTCAGGAAGGCGCGGATCTCGGCGGTTATGTGGAAATGACGATCAAGAACGATGCCAAGGGCGACCCCCTGATCACCAAAGACGCGCTAACGGTACTCGGCATCATGAGTCCTAATGAATACGAAACAATCAAGGATATGGCGCAAAGAATCACGAACGTGATTGCAGGGGAACTTAAGAAACGGGGAATGGAATTCTACGATATAAAATACGAGTTCGGCAAGTATAACGAAGAAATCATCTTGATCGATGAGATCAGTTCCGGAAACATGCGCGCCTTTCGCGATGGCACTTTCCTTGCTCCGTTCGATCTCGACAAATCCTTCACGAACTAAAAAGCAAAAGCCAATTTTATTTACAAAAAAGCATCTCGCTTTAATGATTGCGAGATGCTTTTTTACAACTAATTACGACATATCAAATATAAGAATAATTAAAAAATACTCCTGAAATAGATAAGTGAATCATATACTTATTCACTATCTACTATAGGAATATCATAACTGCAGGTGACAACTTTTCATGTTATGCATCTAAAATGTTTTTATTTTCCAAATTTCTTCTTCAGGGCGATTTCCACCGGGATGATGGTTGGAAAGGGAAGCGTTAATGCCTGCGCAATTACAAACAGGCTCACATTCAGGGGATCCCAATTTTCCTTCGCTGTGCTGAAGTAAAGGATAAGCGCAATTGCCAGCATCAATATACCGACGATCACCGCCACCAGACCAGCAAACCTTTGACTGAAATCCCAGGCTTCCTGTGATTGCATCGACCGACGTGTCCGGTATCCGGTCAGGCCATTGATTTTCTTCGGCGGATAAAGCGATAATATGATTCCCATGATCAAAACTATTACCGGAACAAGAAAAATCAAAAATATCATTTAAAACCTCCTCATACCCTTATCATATATTGATAATCTTCCTGATTTCCTTTTCCAATCCTGCGGCCATCCAATAAAAACCGATGTCATTGGGATGATTGGAATCGACGGTAAACTCATGATAATCATCGGGGAATAACGTAGCACCGTCGATGAAATAAATGGCCTTATCGCCTTTTTCCCGGAACGAATCGACGGTCTTCATCTGGAATTCCTTCAACTCCCGGCGCATTTTCCCCGCCGTTTCAGGATTAAGTTCGGCAAACACGCACCTGATCCGCGAAACGACGGCGATCGGCACGTCCGGATAGCGGCGGCGGATGATCTTTATGAAGTCCTCAAGCGTCAGGTAAAGGCGGCCGTTGGAACCGGCGTTCGCCTCGTAATCAAGGATGAACATCCGCGCCCCATCGACAGCCGCCACCAGTTCGGCGATCTCCGGCTCGCCGAAGGCGCTCCCGGAAAAGCCGAGGTTGATGAACTCTATCCCAAGTTTCCTGCTCAGGATATTCGTATAACAAAGTCCGGGCCTGCTGGCGCAGCCGCCCTGGGTGATCGACGTCCCGTAAACAACGATCCGTCCCGGCTGCGGAAGTTCCTCAGGCTTTTTTAATAAAGCCCCGGGCTTCAGGCCGATTTTCACGCTTTCAACCTTGTTATATAATGGGAAGTTGATGACGATGAGTTTCTCGCCGGGTATACCGGTAAAAAACCGGTACTGGTAAGCGCGGGCGGAGATCGGAAACGTCGTCGTCGTGTAGAATTTCAAATCCTGGTAATCGCATCCGGCATAGCAATCAAATCCGCCCTGCCCGATGATCGTCATATGGGGCATCGCGCTGGGAGCGGCGATTTCCGCCATGATCGCGACCGTGTCGGAATCGGTCCGGAAATGGACCTGCCCTCCCGCCGAATGGCCGGAAAGGTTCGCGACGTTAGTTGAGACCTTGCGGACAAGTTCGTCGGATGCGGCGGGGAAACGCATGTAACGGTGGTCGCGGTCAAACCAGGCGAACCCGTACACGCGCAGTCCTTCCGTTGCTAGCGGGTCAAACCATGACAATTCTTCTTCCTGCGTTGCGATTGCATCCTTCTTCGTTTCACTCATGCTCGTTCTCCATTGCCTTATTCCCGGGTTCCGGGCGTTTTTTGATATTTGTCCGCTTGCATGAGGCGGACGAACCTTTCGGTAATCGCATGCGGGCGGGTGATCGCCGTTCCGATGACGACGGCGTGCGGACCGATCCTTAACACTTTGCGCAAATCCCTGGCGTCATATATCCTTCCCTCGGCGATGACCGGGACAAAAAGCCGCCGGACCATTTTTCGCAACAACCGGAAATCCGGTCCCGGAAGCAACCTCGTATAAGAAGTATAACCGGCCATCGTTGTCGCCACGGCATCAAAACCCAAATCCTGCGCCGCCTTCGCCTCCGTGAAAGTCGCGACGTCCGCCAAGGCAAGACGCCGGTGATGATGGATGAGCGCGATCAGGTTCTCAAGTTTCGTTCCGTTGGAGCGGACGCGAGCAGTGGCGTCAATCGCGATCATTTCGCATCCGGTCGCGACGAGTTCCTCCACTTCCCGTTCCGTCGGGGTGATGTATACCTCGCTGTCGGGATAATTCCGCTTGATAAGCCCGATTACCGGGACAGAAACCGCGGCTTTGATCGCCAGGATGTCCTCGACGCCGGCGGCCCTGATGGCGGCGGCGCCGCCCAATACCGCGGCCTGGGCCATTTTGGCCATGATGGCCGCGTCGCGAAGCGGTTCGCCCGGACGCGCCTGGCAGGAGACGATCAACTGATGATATATTTTATCGAGCATTGCCATTCTTCCTTTGATTTACTTCGCCCGGCATGGGCAAGATTATTTTACCGGCCAGCGTTTATCCTCGAAGACGCGGTACCAGCGGCCGCCCCGGCGTTTCGTTATCAACTCCCGGTATTCCTCTTCGCTCAACAAGCCGCGTTTCGCAATAAGGAAATCAAGGAGTTCGCTGCCCGGGAATTTGATATCGGCGAGGAAGTCCCGTAGTTCCTCGGGTTTGATCTCGTCCGCGAGGATCTTCTTCACGATGTCCGCCTCGCGGATCGTCCGGATCAGCCACGGTTTCAGTTGCTTGATGATCGGCAGGTCCAGTTTTAGCAACTCGTTGGCGCTGAGGGCGACTTTCCGGTAATAGGCGTTGATTTTATCCTTGTCTTCCTTTTCGACGAGTTCCCGTTCTTTTTCGATATTGCCGTGGGAGAGAACACTCGGATAATTGTGCATGAGGAAATCGCGCCCGACGCGTCGGAAGTCCTTCCCGACCTTTTCCAGAGCCAGTTCGAACGATTTTTCCGGATCGTATTTGGCGTTGTTCCAGGCGTAATGGGCCATGGTAGTGATCGCGACCTGGGAGATGTAGTAGTTGTTACTGGGGTTAATCAGGTAACCGACGGCGTAATCGCCAAGGTTGGAAGCGCGGTTCTTGATCGGCGCGATGAACTCACGGACGCCGCGGGTAAAGTCGGAAACGGGGAAGTTGTCCCAAATGAAGATGTCGTGGTCATAAGCATCCCGCGTCAGTTTGATATCGCGTTCGGTGATCGCCTCGGCGCAGACATGGTCGCCGGTCCAGAAGATATAGATGTCTTTGTCTAGGAGTTTCTTCAGGTCGTTGCGATACTGGGTGCTGCCGATCTGCGAGTATTCGGTCGGGCACAGCACGAGTCGATGGTTGACGAGCTTCTCCGCAAGATATTTATTGATCCGGTTGGCGAGATGGGCATGGGCGATACCGGGCCGTTCGAACACGAGTTTGTCCTTCGGGCTGAGCTGGTAGTCGATGTCGTCGAGCAACAGTCCGAACTTGTTCACTCCGATCGAGATCAGCTGGTCCAGTTTGACGAACAGTCGCTGATAATCCTCGTCGCCCAGGAATCGGAAACCCTCGTCGGGATTCTCGGCGTAGCCCGGCGAAATGCAATAGACAAAGTTGATTTCTTTTTCCTTGAGTTTATTGATCAACGCGATGATCTGCTTGAAGATATCGTCGGGATAAAGCTGGTGCCACTTCACCCGGTGATAGGGATCGCCCTTCGGGGCATACATGTAGGTGTTGAGCCGGAGGCTGTCCATGAAATCGGCGAGCGTCATCCGCTCCTGGAAACTCCAAGGTTCCCAGTAATAACCCTCGATGATCCCCCGGAATGGAAATGACGGATAATCCTCGATCAGCGCGATTGGAAATAAGAATTTCTTTCCCTCCCGGATCACGAGCCCGTTTAACGCGGAGATCGCGTAACGAACGCCGCGGGTGTTGCTGGCGGCGATGGAAATCTCGTTTTTCCTGATGTCGAGGCGGTAGCCGTCGTACTTTACGTTTTCGTCGTAATGGATAAAGGTCGGAACGGCCTCAGGGCCGGAGGAGACAACGAACAAATCCTCGTCCAACAGTTTCGCAAAATCCGAATACATCTTGAAGGTCACTGTCCGCCAATCAAGGCGCAGCGGAATCTTTCTGGTATACGCGGCGTGATTGTCAACCGAATAATAATTCCGGAATAAGTAAGTGTCGATCATGGTTTGCTCCTTTCTTTTTCCGAATGAAACCGATTTCATCGCAAGGGCGCGCGCCCGCCTTATCCGTTCCGGGCACTGGCCTCATTCTTCCATCTCCATTATATCATTATTGACCCGGTTATACAATCCTTAATTGACCGCTTAAAATAATTGATTTTACCGGGCGAATCATATATAATATTGACAAGAGGTGCGTTATGAAAACTGCAGTATACCCCGGATCCTTTGATCCGGTATCGAACGGTCATCTGGATATCATCCGCCGCGTGGCGAAAATCTTTGACCGCGTCTACGTCCTGGTCTCGATCAATCCGAGCAAGACCTACCTGTTCACGACGGACGAGCGGGTGGAAATGCTGAAGCACGCGACCCGCGGCCTGGAAAACGTCATCGTCGAAGCCAGCAACAAGCTCGTCCTCGACTTCGTCCATGAGAAAAACGCGCAGGTAATCATCCGCGGCGTCCGCAGTTTCCTCGATTATCAAAGCGAGATCACCCTGTTCTCCTTCAACCGCTCGATTGATCCGTCGGTCGACACCCTGTTCCTCTTCCCTTCCACCAACAACCTGTTCCTCTCCTCCTCGTCGATCAAGGAACTGGTGATGTTCGGCGGCGATATCACCGCCTATGTCCCAGAAGGGCTGGCGGAATTGATCACTAAAAAAATCAAGGAGAAACTGTAAAAACGGCGCAAGCCGTTTTTTTTAATTGCTTTTTGTAGATATTTGTCTTATAATAACCCCAGAGAGGTGAAGTTATATGGATGAAAACAAGCAGAAGGCTTTGGCGCTGTTGTGCTATATCACGATGCGCCTGATTGCCATCATCATCCTGGGCTATAGCATTTATATGATCGTGATCGAGAAGGTCGACGAGTTGGAAAGCCGCTATTCCATGATCGCGTTCTATTCGCTGTTGTTGCTGGGAGCGTCGTTCGTACCATCGATCATCGAGCATCGGTGGAAGATCGACATCCCGGAATTCATGGAATTGCTGTTCGTCGCCTTCTGCATCGGATCGCTGTTCATTGGCGAGATCATCGGCATGTACCGGATGAACACCTGGTGGGACGGGCTGATGCATACCCTGAGCGGTTCGCTGATCGCCATTTTCTCCTTTTCCCTGCTGCGGATGCTCAACGAGAGCGCCGATATCGGGAAAAGGTTCACGCCAGGGTTCGTGGTCTTCCTCGTCTTCTGCATCGCCGCGACCGTCGGCGTGCTCTGGGAGATCATCGAATATTCCGCCGACTGCCTGACCGGAAGCAACATGCAGCGCTACCTCAACGACGTCACCGGTCAACCGTTCGTCGGTCAGGATGCGTTAAGGGACACGATGCTGGACTTTATCCTGAACTCCGTCGGCGCGGCCGTCGTCTGCGTCATCGGCTATATCGATCTGCGGATTAAAAAGGTCACGCTAATCAGGGCACCAAAAAGACTCCAAAAATAAAGGGCACCGCGGTGCTTTTTATTTTTCGGTCTTCCTTTTCGCGAGGCCGCCGCGGGCAGTCTCCCGGTAATCGGGATGCAAATCCTTGCCGGTTTCCTTCAGCGACTGGATGACTTCGTCAAGGCTGACGTAATGCGTCCCGTCGGTCAAAAGGGCAAAGGCAGCGGAATCGACGGCACGACGCGCAGAAAGGGCGTTCCGCTCGATGCAGGGAATCTGCACATACCCCATGACCGGATCGCACGTCATCCCGAGGTGATGCTCAAGAGCGATCTCCGCCGCATACTCCACCTGCCGGTTCGTCCCGCCTTCGATATGGGCGACGGCGGCCGCCGTCATCGCGCA
>DGDS01000038.1 GCA_002385575.1 Caryophanales bacterium UBA3946
TCCTTGATGTCACGAAACGGACGGCGAACGCGGTGATAACGAACAAGGCGATCGCCGCGAACGCGATGAAGACGATTATCGTTAATTTCTTTCTGTTCATATGGATGACCTCGCTTATGATATTTGTGATGAAAACTAGTAATATTATATCACATAAACGTTCGCGCATAAACAAAAAAGAGAGAATCTCTCTCTTTTATTAGTAGAAACGCCGACGGCGCGGGAAGCGGGGGTAACGACCCGGAAACCCGAAAAACGGTAAAGGATACGGCATGGGGAACGGATAGGGATACGGCACAAAGGCCGGGAAGCGGTTGAAGCCCCAAAGCGGCGCCGTTACCAGCGCCCCGGTCAGAAACGGAATCAAGCGCTCGTCGTTGCCGGAATATGAATCGTAGCGGTAATCCCCGGGAATCCATTGTGTGTTATATGGATCGTTGTAGTTGATGTTCATTCTTTTCCCTCCTTCATAATTATTTTATGTCGGAGTCATAAATGAGTGAATTCATATTTCCAGATTGGAAAAGATATATTCCTCAAGCGTCAAACCGCCGGCATGGATCGTTTCCGCGTAATCGCCAACGTAGCGGAAATGCCAGGGTTCGAAGGTATAACCGGTGATGTGTTCCTTGCCCGCGGGAAAACGGAGGATGAAGCCGTACTTATGACAATTGGCGCTGAGCCAGGCGAAGGAAGGTGATTGCGCAAACAACATCGTCAAGCCGTCGCCCGGACGGCTGATGTCTAAGGCATATCCGGTTTGGTGTTCGGAAAAGCCGGGACGGGCGCTGATGGAATCGTCTTGGTTGTATACCTGGTAATGGAGGACGCTTTGTTTTTCATAACTGCGGTAGCCGGAAAATATCATCAGTTCGATCCCGTCCGCCCGCGCCGCTTCGTACATTTCCACGTAGGCATCTAAAGCCGCTTTCCGCAAGCAGATTTCCTCGCCTTCGCGAACGATGTAATCGATGTCGTAATCCCTAACGTTCACAAGATCACCGGGAACATAATCTTTGTCCAGATAGTGACACTTGTTCACAAGCATGAGGGGGGTATCGGGAAAAAGGGCTTCCCGCGGCTGGTGGTAGAAACGGTAATAGTCGGGATTGTGGACATGGTTCAGGCTCTCAAGATGGGTATAGCCATGTTTAAATCTTACTTCCTCATATTGAAAATACTTGTAAATGTCGAATTTGTGATATTTCAGATATGGTTCCAGGTCCTTGTAGGCAATGCCATTGGCATTGATGAATTCCAGTTCCGCGGCGGAGAAACGTTCCTGCAACAGCGCTTCTTCCCGGCCCGTGTTTTTACCGGCCGGATAAATGCCGAAAAGGACGATGATTAAGAGGATGATAACGGCGGCGTAATGTCTTCCCATCATATTGTTATTATTTGTTTAAAAAGAAAAATTATATGTCATTTTTTTCGATTTTGTGATACAATACCTTTAGATATACGGGTGATTAAATGGATAAAAAAATACTGTACCTGATCGACGGCAACAGCCTGATGTTCAGGTCTTACTACGCGACGATCGATTACCGGACCGGACAAATGATGCGCACGACGGACGGACGCTACACCAACGCCTTGTTCGGGTTCTGCGCGATGTTGCACCGGCGCCTGATCGAGGATGTCGAATACGCCTTCGTCGCTTTCGACGCCGGCAGTAAGACCTTCCGTCATCAGTCCTACGATGAATACAAGGCGACGCGGAAGCCTCTTCCCGACGAGCTCCGCATGCAGATACCATATATCAAGCAATACCTTGACGTCATGAAAGTCAAACGCAAGGAAAGCGACATGTTCGAAGCCGACGACCTACTCGCAAGCGTCGCCAGGAAATTCCGCGACGATTTCGACGAGCTGCGGATCATCACCGGCGACCGGGACATGCTTCAGCTTGTCGATGACCGCGTCAAGGTCTACCTGACGAAACAGGGCATCAGGGAACTGGATGAATACAACGCCGACAACTTCTTCGAAAAGATGGGCATCACGCCCGCGCAGATTCCCGATTACAAGGGCCTCGTCGGCGACACTTCCGATAACCTGCCGGGGATCAAGGGCATCGGTCCGAAGACCGCCCTGCAACTCCTCGAACGCTACCAGACGCTTGAAAACATCATCGCCCACAGCGAAAAACTGCCCGCGGGCGTGCAGGCGAAAATCGCGGAAAATAAGGACGTCGGCCTCTGGTGCAAGGAACTCGCGACCCTGAGGCAGGATGCCGACATCGACTTTACCGTCGATGAGTTGAAGTTTCCCGGATACGACTATCAGGAGCTGTTTGACTTCTTCCGCGCTTTCGAGTTCGAATCCTTCCTTAAACAGTTGGAAAAAGACAAACCCGCCGTTGAAAGTGAATTGCCCAAAATCATTACCGACGCCAAGGCCGACTTGAGCGGCTTGCTCAACCAGGACGCCTATATCGTTCCCGAGGTCTTCTCGGCCAATTACTACACGGGCGAGTTTCTGGGCCTGGGCGTCGTCATCGGGAAGGACCGGTTGTTTTTCCCGCGGGATGTGGTCGTTCAGAACAAGGATCTTAAGGCCTATCTGGAAAACGGAACGTACCGAAAAAAGACCTATGATTACAAAACCCTCTATTCGGTATTGAAACGCGCGGGCATCGCGATCGTCGGCGTCAGTTTTGACCTGTTGCTAGCCGCGTATTTGCTCAATCCGGCCTACGCCGCCGACGATTTCAAGAAAACCGTCGACAATTTCCATCCCAGCGCGATCCCCTATTACGACAACGTCTACGGCGCCAACACCAAGATGAAGATACCCGACATCGAGGTCTATGCCCGTTACAGCGCCGACAAGTGCGAATTGATCAGGGAACTGGAAGCGGAGATGATTGCGGAAATGGAGAAGCGGGAGCTTGAGGGGCTGTTTAAGATCGAACTCGAGCTTTCCGAAGTGCTCGCGGAAATGGAACTGAGCGGTCTATTGGTCGATTTATACCGGCTCGAGGAAACCGGACGCAAGTTCGCCCGGAAGGCGGACGAGAGCGCCGAAAAGGTGTATGCCGAAGCCGGCGAGCGGTTCAACATTAACTCGCCGAAACAATTGGGCGAGATCCTGTTCGAAAAACTGCGGCTGCCGCACGGAAAACGCATGAAGACCGGGTTTTCGACTAACTCGGACGTGCTTGAGAAACTGCAGAACGATTATCCGATCGCCCGCCATATCCTTGAGTACCGGGCTTACAATAAACTGATCACAACTTACGTCAACGGCCTGAAAGAGGTCGCGGACAAGGACGGCTTCATCCATCCGCTTTATAAACAGGCCCTGACCCTTACCGGCCGCCTTTCCGCGGTCGAACCGAACATCCAGAACATGCCGGTTAGGACGGATGAGGGACAGCTGATCCGCGAAGTGTTCGTTTCGCGTTTCCCCGGCGGCGTGATCCTGAGCGCCGACTACTCGCAGATCGAACTGCGGATCCTCGCCCATCTTTCCGGCGAGGAAAAGATGATCGAGGCCTTTAACCACAACATCGATTTCCACGCCCTGACCGCAAGCCAGATCTTCGACGTCGATCTGGACACCGTCACCAGGGACATGCGCCGGACCGCCAAGGCGATCAATTTCGGGATCATTTACGGGATGAGCGCCTGGGGCCTGAGCGAAGCGATCAACATCACCCCGCTTGAAGCTAACATTTATATCAATAAATACTTTGATAACTACGCCAAAATCAAAACCTATCTCGACGGGGTCATAAGCGAAGCTAAGGAAAAGGGCTATACGCAGACGATCCTCAACCGCCGCCGTTATATTCCGGAGATCAGCAGCTCCAACACCAATATCCGCAATTTCGGGGAACGGACGGCGATGAACGCCCCGATTCAGGGCAGCGCCGCCGACATCATCAAGATCGCCATGGTCAGGATCGCGCGGCGATTCCGGGAAGAAAAACTTAAATCGCTTCTCATCGCCCAGGTGCACGACGAGCTCGTCTTTGATTGCCGCCCCGAGGAGGTGGACGCCGTCAAGGCGATCGTTGAAAAGGAAATGACGGAGGCGGTCGATTTGAAAGTGAAACTCACGGCTGAGGTAAATACCGGCCGGAACTGGGCCGAAGCCAAATAAATAGGGAGGTACGGTTATGGAAATCATCAACATCCGCCGCAGCGTCAGAAGTTATCTTGACAAGCCGGTGGAAAAGGAGAAGGTGGAATTGTTATTGCGGGCTGCGATGCAGGCGCCGAGCGCGCGCAACCAGCAGCCCTGGCATTTCGTAGTCGTGGACGACCCGGAAACGCTCCGGGCGATTGCCACGGTGTCGCGGAACATGCAGATGCTTAACGAGGCGCCGCTTGCCATTCTCGTCCTCATCGACAAGGAAAACCTTACCGCGCCGTTAATGGCGCCCCAGGACGCCGCGGCGGCGACGCAGAACATCTTGCTTAAGGCCGTCGATCTGGGATTGGGAACGTGCTGGTGCGGTGTTCATCCCCGGATAGAACGGGCGGAGCCGCTCGCAAGGATCCTGAACGTGCCCGATCGTTATGAGATCTTCTCGCTGATTGCCGTCGGATACCCGAAAGATCAAAACGCCAACCGATTCGTCAACCGGTTCAACCCGGAACGGATTCATTACAACAAATTCTGATATGCCGGAACTACCAGAAGTCGAAACCGTCCGGGCGATCCTTAAGAAACGGATCGTCGGAAAGACCATCAAGGACATCATCGTCCAGTACGGGAAAATAATAAAAAACCAAAGCCCGGAAGAGTTCGCGGCAAACTTACGCGGCGCCAGGCTTACGGATATATCCCGCCATGGGAAGTACCTCATCTTCATCTTTGACAAGGCGATCCTCGTGTCGCATTTGCGGATGGAGGGGAAATATCTGCTTTCGGCGGCCAACCCCTATTCCAAGCATGAGCACGTGGTATTCGTTTTTACCGACGGCAGCGAACTGCGCTACCACGACACCCGCAAGTTCGGGACGATGCATTTGTTCATGACGACCGATCTGGCCGCCGTGCTGGCAAGCAAACCGTTGGCCAAGGTCGGTCTCGAACCGTTCGATGAACATCTGACGCCCGAATACCTTTCGCAATGGGTCACGAAATCAAATCGGCCGGTGAAAAGTTTCCTTCTCGATCAGACGATCATCGGTGGGTTGGGAAACATCTACGTCGACGAGGTCTTGTTCCTGTCGCGGATCCACCCGGCCGCCCGCGTCGCCGACCTTGACAAGACAAGCCTGGAGAAACTGATCGAAAACACCCGCGTCGTGCTGACCAAGGCGATTGCCTATGGCGGAACGACGGTCAAGAGTTTTCTTGCGACGGATGAGGTTTCCGGACGGTTCCAGAATTACCTGCTGGTGCATACCCGGACGGAATGCCCCAGCTGCCATCACCCCGTCAGCAAGATCCGTATCGCGGGACGCGGGACTTACTATTGCGAGTATTGTCAGAAACTGCCCGAAGACGCCGGGCAGCCATAAGCATACGACAAGAGGAGACAGCGACCATGCTGATAGGAATCACCGGAACCATCGCTTCCGGGAAATCGACCGTGTCCGGATATTTGCGAGAACGCGGGTACCGGGTCATCGACGCCGACGCCCTGGTACACGAAGAACTGAAGGATGAGGAAGTCATCGGGAAACTGGTGGCGCGGTTCGGAGAAGGGATTTGCGCCGGAGGCGAAATCGATCGTAAGAAACTAGGCGAACGCGTCTTTACCGACGAAGCCGCCCGGCAATTCCTGAACGGCCTCATCCATCCCCGCGTAATCGAAAAGATCAAACATCTGGCCACCGGAGATGGGTTGGTGTTCGCGGAAGTGCCGCTTTTGTACGAAGCCGGCATCGAAGACCTTTTCGACAAAGTCATCGTCGTTTATGTTGACGAACAGACGGTCTTGCAAAGACTTATGGAACGCGACGGGATCGACGAGGAATTCGCGCGCAGAAAGCTCCACGCGCAAATGGATATCGAGGAGAAGAAACGCCGCGCCGATTTTGTGATTGACAACCGGGGTGGCGCGGAAGCGACGCGCCGTCAGGTGGATACAGTTTTAAGGAGGTTAACATGAGATTCAGAGATTATTTCACCAATGATTTTGAAACGGGCGAGCACCATTACCTGCCGTCGTTAAGGACAAGGTATTACCGCTGCCGGAACGAAGAAGCCAAGGAAGCAGTATTACGGGTGATAAAGGAGGAAAAAGGAGAAGTCAAGGCCATACTGGATGAGCATAACGAGATTTTCTTCCATGCGCCCCAGTACACGTCGACGATCACGGTCATCAGCACGCGCTACAGCGAGACGGCGATCGACATCAAGATCACGACGTACAAGTTGTTCCCGATGGGATACGGGAAAAAGATCATCGAACGGATTTATAAGAAACTGGACAGCATTCTGCCTTTCAAGGGCGTAAGTTTGTATAAAGAATAGGAGAGCTGGCAATGGAACTCGCCGTCAACGGCATTTTCAAAATAAACAGGCAGCGTTGTCTGGGCGGCGAAGATTACCGCGTTCTGACCCGGATGTATCTGCCGCTGATCGGCGTCGACAGTTTCGCGCTGTATCACCTGCTGAACGTCATCGACGAGGCCGAGACGCCCGCGTTTAAATTCCTCCTCGATTCCTTGAACTTCCCCTCGCTTTCCTACCTCGACCGCGCCTTCGCAAAACTCGAGGCGGTGGCGCTTGTGGGCGCGTATCACAATAAGCAAAAGGACGTCTATCTCTTCGTGGTGCGCCCGCCCCTGTCCGCCGTCGCGTTCGCATCGAACCCGCTTTTGTATACCTTTTTACAGGGACAGATCGGTCCCCTCGCCGCGGACAAACTCCGGGAAAGCCCGACCGCGGTCACCCGCAGTTATCAGGAAGTCACCCGGCCCTTTGACAGCGTGTTTACCGTCACCGGGAAATCGCTGAAAAACGTCTTCGACAAAATGCTCAACGTCAAAAGTCTTGACGGGGCCGTCAAGATCGAATATGACGAGTTCGATTATATCTTCTTTAAACTGAGTTTCGACAGCGAATTCATCGACCCGAAACTCTTTGACGACGAGGAGTTCAAGCAAAACATCTTGTCGCTCGCCTATATGTACAAGCTCAACGAGCAGGAAATGATCGAGGTCGTCAAGAAGACGATCACCGTGGACAAGGATCTGAAATATAGCGATCTCTCGAAAAATTCCCGGGCGCTGTACCAGAAGAAATACAAGACGGACGAGCCGCGCTTCGTGACCAAGGAGCCGGATATCTGGCTCGACAGCGTCACCGACGACGACACGTACCGCTTCCTCGAGAAAATCGAGACGATCAGCCCCGCCGATCTGCTTGCCGAATTAAGCGGGATCAAACCGTCGGTAAGCGAACTGAAGATGATCGAGAACCTTGTGAAAAACACGAATTTCTCGCTCGGCGTCATAAACATCATGATCCTCTGGGTCTGCCACGAGAAGGGCGGGGAAATTCCCGGATACAATTATTTCGAAAAAATCGCCAACACCTGGGCGCGGGCGAAGATCAAGACGCCGCTTGACGCGCTGAAACATATCAATAAAGAACAAAAGGCAAGGGAAACTACTCCCGCCAAAGGCAAGAAAACGATGCCCGTGCCCGATTGGTATGATAAATATGAGAAGCAGCTGGCGGATCTGCCGAAACGGCAGGATCTGTCTCCGGAAGAAATCAAACAAATCATGGATAGTATGAAAGAAACGAAGTAGGTGAAGTTATGAAACGGTCGCTCGCGGTGATCAAGGAACAATTGAAAAGCGACGAAAACGTCAAAGGGTTTTGTGAGAAGAACAAGTTAACCGACGAACAGTTCCTGAACTCCTTCAGCAAACTCCTCATCCAGGTGGAAAACAACCGGATCTGTGGGGGGTGCGACGGACGGCGGTGCGAGATGGATACTTTGGGAATGCAGACCGAGCTGGTATATGATGACGGAAAGGTCGATCTGCGATATTTTGAATGTCCCAAGTATATCGGGAAAAAATACAATAACATCGACATGCTTTATTTTCCGAACAGCCACCGTTTTTACAACCAGCAGCTCTTCCTGCACAATTCCCGCGCGCTCGCTTTCAAATACATGAACGAATTCAAGAACAATTACAAGCCGGGTGAGTTCATCAAGGGCATCTACTTCCACGGGATCTTTGGCACCGGGAAGACCTTCCTGATGCTGAAACTCGCCAACGACCTGGCCGAGACCAACATCCGGGTCATGGTCGCCTATTACCCGGACCTGGTGCGCTTCATCAAAAGCGCGATCGGCACGCCCGCTTTCGAGGAAATCATCAATAAGATGAAACATACCGAGATTTTGATGCTTGACGACGTCGGCGCGGAAAACAATACCGCCTTCATGCGCGACGAGGTCCTGGGTCCGGTCCTGCAGTTCCGACTGCAGTCCCATCGGCCGGTCTTCATGACCTCGAACCTGAATTTCGAACTTTTAAGAAAGCATTTCATGGAATCGCGCGAGCAGACCGACGCCATCAAAAGCGCCCGGATCATCGAGCGCATCCGTTATTTGATGAACCCGGTGGAACTCGACGATCGCAATTACCGCCTTGAGCAGTAATCCGTCACAATTTATTTGACATCGCCCATAAAATGGTGTATAATTATCGCAATATAAAAGACTGTGAAGCGGACACAATTATCAGATCATTCAACCAGCAGCGAAGGTAGGACAGTGGGAGCTACCCGGTGAAACCTGATAATTACCACCGCGGAGTCGGGCTCGCAAGATGCCCCCGTTGCCCGCGTTAATGGGCCAGAGCGCAACTGAACTGTTGAAGTAAGGTGGTACCGCGTGTAATGCGTCCTTTCGTTAGGGCGCTTTTTTATTATCAAACAAGGAGGAACACGATATGAAAATCAAATTTCTGGACGGCAGCGTGAAGGAATACCCGGGCCCGGTAAGCCCGCTGCAGATCGCCGCCGAAATCTCGCCGTCGCTTGCGAAAAGGTCTGTTTACGCAAAAGTCAATGGCGCCGATTACGACCTTAACCGGCCGATCGTCGCCGACGCGACGGTGGAACTCATAACCATGGACAAACCCGAAGCCCTGACGGTGCTCAGGCATTCGTGCAGTCATCTGATGGCCAGCGCGATCAAAAAGCTATATCCGGACGCCCAATTCGGCGTCGGTCCGGCGATTGAAGAAGGTTTCTATTACGACGTCAATCCCGGGGAAGGCGTGCGCTTTAACGAGGAAGACCTGCCGCGCATCGAAGAGGAAATGCGCAAGATCGTTTCCGCCGACTTGAAGTTCGAAAGGATCGAGGTAAGCAAGAAAGAAGCGCTTGATCTGTTCCGCAACGACCATTACAAGGTGGAGCTGATCAACGACCTTCCGGAAGGCGAAGCGATCACCGCCTACCGGCACGGCGATTTCATCGACCTGTGCCGCGGTCCGCACGTTCCGAGCACGAAGATGCTTAAAAATTTCAAACTTCTGAACGTAAGCGGCGCCTACTGGCGCGGCGATTCCCGCAACGAGCAGTTACAAAGAATCTACGGAACCTGCTTCTTTGAAAAGGAAGACCTCGACCGGCATCTGGAGATACTAAAGGAGCGGGCGGAACGCGATCACCGGAAGATCGGCCGCGAACTCGGCCTGTTCATGATCAGCGAATATGGTCCCGGTTTTCCGTTCTGGCTGCCGAAAGGCATGGCCCTCAAGCAGGCGCTGATGGATTACTGGTACAAGGTGCACGAGCGCGAAGGCTACCGGTTCATCCAGACCCCGATCATGCTGAGCAAGGAATTGTGGGAGATCTCCGGACACTGGCGCAACTACCGCGAAGGCATGTACATCTCGGAAATCGACGAACGCGAATTCGCGATCAAGCCGATGAACTGCCCCGGCGGGATGCTCGTATACAAGAGCGAAATCCATTCCTATCGGGAATTACCGCTGCGCGTCGGCGAACTGGGACTGGTGCACCGCCACGAGGCAAGCGGAGCGTTGAGCGGCCTTTTCCGGGTCCGTTCCTTTACCCAGGACGACGCCCATATCTTCATGGAACCGAAACAGATCGTTTCCGAAGTCGGAAGATTGATCAAATTGTTCGACGAGGTATATTCGACGTTCAACCTTTCCTATACGATTGACTTGTCCACGCGGCCGGAGGAAAAATACATTGGTTCGATTGAGATCTGGGACATCGCCGAGAAGACTTTGGCCGAGGCCTGCCAATCGGTGGGGCGGGAATTCCGGATCAACCCCGGCGACGGAGCTTTCTATGGACCGAAACTGGATTTCAAGATCCGCGACTCGATGAACCGCATCTGGCAGTGCGGGACGATCCAGCTCGACATGATGCTTCCGGAGCGGTTCGACCTTTTCTACATCAACGAGAAAGGTGAGAAGGCGCGGCCGGTCATGCTTCACCGGGCGATCTTCGGTTCCCTGGAACGCTTCATCGGCATCCTGATCGAACATTACGGCGGGGCCTTCCCGACCTGGCTGGCGCCCGTGCAGGCGATCCTCATTCCCGTGAGCATCGAGCATCACCGGGAGTACGTTGAGGAGCTCTCGGAATTGTTCAAGAAGAACAATATCCGCGTCGAATCCGACTTCCGCGAGGAGAAATTGAGTTACAAGATCCGCGAAGCGCAGATCCAGAAGATCCCCTACCAGCTCGTCATCGGCGGTAAGGAAATGGAAGGACGCGTCGTCACCTACCGGCGTCATCGCTCGCAGGAATCGGTAACGATTCCCGTCGACGAGTTCATTGCCATGATCACCGAAGAAATCAAGACGATGGGGAAATGATGACGATCGAGGTTTTGGCGGAAGAACTGAAGCCGTATCGGGAGCGGATGCGAAGGAAAAGCAAGGCGGCTTTCCGCAGGTATTTGCGGGGACGGGCGGAAGAACTTGGGCTCGGGTATCGGGAATCCGATTCCCGGCTTGCGAAGAACGTGATCATCGGCGATCTTGAAAAAGCCGAATACGTTCTGGGTGCCCATTACGATACCGCGCCTCGCCTGCCGGCGTTTCTTGCGAATCACATCCTGCTTACGAATATCCTGATCATGCTTCTGTTTTGTATCGCCCCGTTATTGTCCATATTCAATCCATACGCTGCCTTAGCGGCGTTGGTTGTTTTTATTCTTGCGCTTTTGTATCTATTGGGGTTTTTGAGCATTCCCAACAAGCATAACGCCAATGACAACACGAGCGGGATATTAGTCCTGCTCTATCTCATGAGCGTTCTCCCCCAAGACAAAGCCGCATACATTTTTTTTGATAACGAGGAAAAAGGACTGGTTGGTTCGTTCCTGTTTTTATCGGCGTTACGAAAGAACAAGTTGGGACACCGCCGGAAGAAGTTCATCATCCTCGATTGCGTCGGGCGGGGAAAACTGATCCGCTTTACCTATATCCAGAAAAACAGCCTCCCCGGCGCCCTGATGAAAGCGGCAGAAATGCGCGGCGAATACCGCTTCAAAGTAAAAAAAGGCAGTCTGTTCGAATTGTCCGATCATTTCGTCTTTATGAATTACCCGCACGTCGGCATTTTTGCCTATGAGCAAAAGGGGAAAAAATACCGGATCAGGGACATCCACTGCCGGAAAGATCGGGATTTCGAGAAAGAAAATATTGCCATAATTGCCGATATCATTTATAATTATATGCAAGGAGGAGAATAATGAATCAAAAGGGAGTAGAAAAACTAGGAGACAAGTGGCTGTATTTGACGATGTTTGTTGTCGCTTTTGCCCTTTCGAGTTTTCTGCCGGCGATACTGGCGGCGATCGTCGCGTCAATATTTAATAGCGCGACGCCGGGAGCTTACCAATTGTTCTATGACGATATCAGAAACAACGATATGATCGATTACGCATCGACGACAATAGATATCATGACGATCGCGCAGTTTGCCGCTTCCGCGATTGTGGCCGTGCTCATCATCGTTTTCCTTTGGCGGATGCTGGCCCGTGATTTCAAGGATTTCAAAAAAGATCTCGGTTATAATATTCTCTCGATCTTCTTATGGTTCGTCGTTCTCTTCGTACTCTCCACTGCCGTAGCCATTATCTTTGACATGGCGGGACTTAAGGATACGGCCGAAAACGAGGTTACCGTTCAGAGGATGCTGAATTCCCGGTTCGGTTTTCTGATGATCATATCGGTATTGATATTGGCTCCGTTTGTTGAGGAGATGATTTACCGGAAGTTCCTGATCGGCTTTTTCGAAAAAACCTTGCATATTCCGCTCGTAATTTCGACGGTTCTTGCGGCGGTGATTTTCGGATTGGCCCATGACACCACGATATATGTGTTTCAATATTTACCGTTAGCTTTGGCAATTTCGATGAGTTATGCTTACAGCAAGCGCAATGTGTGGGTGTCGATTGGCGTCCATTTCCTTAATAATACTCTCGCCCTCATTCTTACATTCGCAGGAATCTGATCGGCAACGGCGCATTGATTTCATAAAGTCATGCCATAAATCGGGAAACAGACTGGATGTGTAATTTAAACATGTATGAACTGACCGCCAATCACAGGAATGTATCGTAATTGGCGGTCTTTTTAAGGACAACGCGAAACTATTATTCTTATTGACCACCAAGGAGAAAACAATGAATAACTTAATAATCCGTCCGGAAACGCCTGCCGATTACAAAGCGGTAGAACATCTTACCATGCGGGCGTTCTGGAACATTCATGGTCCGGGAAGCACTGAACATCTTCTTGTCAGAAAGATCAGGCAATCGCAGGATTACTTACCCAATCTCAGTCGGGTTGCTGAGTTGGATGGAAAAGTAGTCGGGGCGATTTATTATACAAAAGCCAAGGTTGTTGAAGATCAAACGGAACATGACATAGTGACATTCGGACCATTGGCGGTGGAACCAACTCTGCAAAACTCCGGTATCAGTAAATGCTTACTTGAAGCGACCATTCCTTTAGCCAAAGAGGCTGGTTATCCCGGAATCGTTATTATTGGCGAGCCCACATACTATCCCAAACGAGGCTTTATGACTTGTGAAAAGTTTGGGATAACTGATGAAGAGGGAAGAAATTTTGACGCATTGATGTGCCTGCCTCTTAATGAGGAGTTGTTCAGTTCGGTTCATGGCAAACTTGTCGAAAGCCCGGTATATAAAGAATGTTATAATGAAGAGGAGTTAAGGCAACTTGCAGAAGAATTTCCAAAGTATCGGAAGGTAAAAATCAAAGACGGTTTCCTGATGCTTTTAGATAAGCGATTAGGAGTTATTGAGATTGTTGATGGAGATGTCTACTATGTGAAGTTTTGGGAATTGACAATCCCGGCTAAGTTAAGCAAAGAATATGACAATGAATCTGCCAGACCGAAAGAAGGCGATGATGTTATCTTCATTTGGCATAATGGTGACAATTCAGAAATCGTTTCTATATGTAAGAACATGCTGGAAGAATAATTTACATTAGTTTACATTATGGACATCCGCTGCGAAACAAAACAAGAAATGAAAACGAATAACTAGCATTACTGCTAAAAAGGGGATTATTGAATATGAAGGTGTTCAATAAGAAATACATCGTTATATATTTGCTTTACTTTTTCTTTTTTATCGCAAGCAGTTCGTTAGAGGATACGATTCCCTTAAAGATCTAAGAGAAAAATATCAGTGCGATAATATATGGAATTATATTATCAGTAAGCACATCCATTGATGTTTTTTGCCGGTGATAACGGGGATTGCTTATAAGAGATATGGATACAGGAAAATTTCTACTTTAAGTTTATTATTAGGGTTTATATCAACTATCGTGATCAGTTCTACCAGTAACTATTTACCGATTTCTATTTTTGTCATCACTCTCATTCATTCGCGAACCCTTTTCAATTTTTCTATTGGTAGGATATTAATGTTTCCGTTCCAGAAAATGAAAGAAGGAAGTACTTTGCTGTTAGGGATTTGTTTCTTTATGGCGGTACCGTTTGGTCTATTTATATCAAGTTTCTTATTGAAGAGATATACGTTAAGCGAAATCTATCCTTTTTTAGGATTAATTTTCCTACCATTGTTTTCTTTATCCTATGGTATCAAAAGATGAACACTGCAAATGTTTCATCACAACAGTAGATCAAGGATGAAAAACCGTCTTTGTCTTTAGGAATTAAAAAGGCCTTGAAGAACAAAAACTTCCTGACTTTTTCAGTAGTAAAAATACTTACAAGCATATATTA
>DGDS01000032.1:0-23610 GCA_002385575.1 Caryophanales bacterium UBA3946
GTCTGCTCGCGCTTCGAGGCCGAAGAATACACTCATGTCGCCAAGCAGGTCGATGATAACGTCTTTATCATCTACACGGCAATCGAACGGATTCACGGGCTCTTTTTCCGGCGGGTGATAATGTAGATGGAGAAACGGCTGGATCGCACCTTTTACCGTCAGGATGCGGTGAGTCTGGCCCAGGCCCTGCTCGGCAAGGTGCTTTGCGTCGGCGGGAAGCGGGCGCGGATCATCGAGACCGAGGCTTACGGCGGCGTAACCGACAAGGCTTGTCACTCCTACAACAACCGCCGCACCGCCCGGACCGAGGTGATGTATCGGGACGGTGGCCACGCCTACGTTTACCTGATCTACGGGATCCATTACCTGTTCAACGTCGTCGCCAATGGTCCGGATGTGCCGGAAGCGGTCCTGGTCAGGTCCGCCCTGACTTCTGACGGTATGGAACTGGTCGGTCCCGGCCGAGTATCGAAGCACCTCGGCATCGACAAGTCCTACAACGGCGCCGACCTGGTGACGGATGCGGACATCTATATTGCCGATGATGGTTTTAAGGTCGGGTCGATCGGAGCCAACAAGCGTGTCAACATTGATTATGCCGGTGTGGACAAGGATCGCCTCTGGCGGTTTTTCCTGAAAAAATAAACATATATCTTGACTTTTGGACAAAGATGTAGTAATATACATTCGTTACATTTCCCACTGTAGCCCTGTACAAACAGTCAAGATTTCCACGCTTGCTATGAATACAGGAGGATTGAATGAGCAAAACATATATGGCAGACAACAAAACAATCGAGAGAAAATGGTTCGTGATTGACGCGGAAGGCGAGATTCTCGGCCGTCTGGCGACGGAGGTCGCCAGCATCCTGCGCGGCAAGCACAAACCCAGTTTTACCCCGCACGTCGACTGCGGCGATTACGTGATCATCGTGAACGCGGAAAAAGTGGCGTTGACCGGCAAGAAGCTGAAGAACAAGCTTTATTATCGCCACTCCGGTTATGCGAGTGGTCTGAAGACGAGAACGGCCGCCGAAATGCTGGCCCTGCAGCCGCAGAAAGTGCTGGAACAAGCGATCAAGGGCATGCTTCCCAAGAACAAGCTGGGAGACGCGATGTATCGCAAACTTTTCGTCTATGCCGGGCCGGATCACCCGCATCAGGCGCAAAAACCCGAAGAGTTGAAGGTTAGGAGGTAACCATGGCGAAAGTACAATATTTTGGTACCGGCCGCCGGAAGGGCGCGGTCGCCCGGGTGCGTTTGCTTCCCGGCAGCGGGAAAATCACCGTCAACGATCGCGATTTCGTTGACTACATTCCCTCGCCGGCGACACGTCTTGACGTGCTCCAACCCCTCAACATCACCAACACTGTTTCCAACTACGATGTGATCGTCAACGTCCGCGGTGGCGGAATCGGCGGTCAGGCCGGAGCAATCCGCCACGGCATCGCCCGGGCGCTGCTCGAAGTCAACCGCGATTTTCGCGGCCCGCTGAAAAAGGCCGGAATGCTTACCCGCGACCCCAGGGTCAAGGAAAGAAAGAAATACGGACTCAAAGCCGCGCGCCGCGCGCCGCAATACTCGAAACGTTAAAAATTTCAAAAACAAAGCATCTTATCGGATGCTTTTTTCTTTAAGGTTTGAAAAATATATTTCCGGCTTTACAACGCCCGGCCGGGCGTATATAATAATAACGAGCCAATAATCATAAATCGTGAGGTTGCCATGATTAAAATCTATAATTCTCTGACAAAGCAAATCGAGGAATTCGTCCCGATCAAGGAAAACGAAGTGTCGATGTACGTCTGCGGACCGACCGTCTATGACTCGATGCATATCGGCAATTCCCGGCCGGTCATTTTTTTCGACACGGTCGCCCGGTTTTTCCGCTACCGCGGATACAAGGTCACCTATGCTTCCAACTACACCGACATCGATGATAAGATCATCGCCCGCGCCCAAAAGGAAGGAGTGAGCGAGGTAGAGATTAGCGAGCGCTACATCGCGGAGATCAACGCGACGATCAGGAAGCTGAATTGCCTGCCC
Organism: Caryophanales bacterium UBA3946; assembly: GCA_002385575.1. Lineage (GTDB taxonomy): Bacteria > Bacillota_I > Bacilli_A > ML615J-28 > CAG-698 > UBA3946. The sequence continues at coordinate 2,048 of DGDS01000032.1, forward strand.
TTGAGCAAGACCCCGCGGGTGACCGAGACGATTCCGGAAATTATCGCCTTCATCGCCGAGCTTGTCGACCGCGGCGCAGCCTACGTCGCGGACGGCGACGTTTATTTCGACATCGGGAAAGTCGCGGAGTACGGCATCCTGAGCGGCCAGTCCGCAAGCAACCTCATCAGCGGCGCCCGCATCGATCCGGGTGAGAAGAAGCGCAACCCGCTTGATTTCACCCTGTGGAAACGGACGACGGAGGGACGGCGGTGGCCGTCGCCGTGGGGCGAAGGCCGGCCCGGCTGGCATACCGAGTGCGTCGTGATGATCGAAAGCATCTTTCAGGGCAAGATCGACATCCACGGCGGCGGTAACGACCTCAAATTCCCCCATCACGACAACGAGATTGCCCAGTCATTGAGCCTGCGGAGGCACCCGATCGCCAACTACTGGATGCATAACGGGATGATCGATTTCAGCGGCGAGAAGATGAGCAAATCGCTCGGCAACTTCGTACGCGCCGAGGACCTTCTTTCCGCCATTTCCTATCCCGTCTACCGCCTGATGATCCTGAACGCTCCCTACCGGCAGCCGCTTTCCTTCCGGGACGAACTGCTGGAACAGGCGGAGAAGGATTACCAGAAGATATATCGCAGTTATCTTGGCGCGACGCGCGCCCTGGAGTTAAACGAAACCGATGTTGAGGCGATTTTGACTCCCGAAATCGCCGCGGTCAGGGAGCGATTCATCGCGGCGATGGAAGACGACTTCAACACCGCCAACGCCCTGACGGAGATCCAGATGCTCGTAAAGGAGATCAACGCCCTGATCCGCGGCGGCGTTACCGGCCTTGGATCCTTAAAAGGGGCGCTTGCGGTCATGAAGGAACTGCTCTGGGTCTTCGGGATCGAGATCGAGATCGAACCGCTAACGGCGGAAGACAAGGCGATGGTCGCGACCTATTATAAGGCGAAAAAAGAAAAAGATTATCGTTTATCCGACCAGTTACGCGCCATAATAATAGAAAAGGGAATCATCCTATGAGAGCTGACCAGTTGAACGGAGCCAATCTCGCTTATATCGGCGACGCCTGCTTCGAGCTTTCCATCCGGGAATACTTGTTAGCGCAAGGCATCACCGACCAGAACGAACTCCATCACCGTGCCGTCCGCTACGTCAGCGCCAAGAGTCACAATTCCATCACCGCGCGCGTCCTCGAATTATTAACGGAGGAGGAAAAGGCGATTTTCCGGCGCGGCCGGAATTACAAATACCGGAGCCATAAGAACGCCAATCGCAACGAGTACCTGAACAGTTCCGGTTTCGAAGCCGTGATCGGTTATCTGCATCTGATGGAACACCGCGACCGCCTGCGGTTCCTTATCGACAAAGCGATCGCGTTCATCGAGGCAAGCCATGAGTAATTACATCTACGGCGTAAACGCCTGCCGGGCCGCGATCGAAAGCGGATACCCGATTCGGATCTTGTACGTTGAAAAGGGCAATAATTCCTTCATCGAACTTGCGAGAGCGAAAAACATTCCCTTTAAAACGGTCAAGCGGGAAACGCTCGACCAAATGGGCGGACTGCACCAAGGCGTGGCGATGGAGATCGAACCGATCCGGACCTACGCCCTTGAAGAAATACTCAGGGATCAATCGGACGAACGGTTCCGGGAGGCATTCGTCATCATCACGGACGGAATCGAGGATCCCCATAATTTCGGGGCGATCCTGCGGGTCGCCGACGCCGTCGGGGCTGACGGCGTCATCTACCGGAAGGCGCGCGGCGTAGGCCTGAACGCCACGGTCGTCCGCGTGTCGACCGGGGCTGCCTTTTACGTCAAATGCGTCGAGGCGGTGAACCTGACGTCTGCGATCAGAAGCCTTAAGGAAGCCGGCTACTGGATCGTCGGCGCCGAGGCACTTCCGGAAAGCGCCGATTACCGCGATATCAGCTATGACATGGCGACGGCGCTCGTCATCGGCAGCGAAGGAAAGGGTATAAGCCGGCTGGTGCGGGAAAACTGCGATTTCCTCGTCCGCATCCCGATGCACGGTTCCGTGAATTCGTTGAACGCGTCCGTCGCGACCGGAATCCTCGCCTATCATATCAAAAACAAGCAATAATCCATACCGGGGGATGAGATGTACAAATATAACGATTACGAATTGTTGTATTTGATCCAGGAGATGGATGACGAGGCACTGGACATCATGCTCAAGAAGTACATCCCGCTCATCAAGGCGCGGATCAAGGCCTTCCGGATCAAAAAAAGCAGCCAGGAGGATTTCCTCCAGGAAGGGTTGCTCGTGCTGAACAAGGCGATCCAGCGTTTCAATCCTGATTCGAAGAAAACCTTCACCAGGTATTTCGACATGATCCTGCAGCGCCGGTTCATCCAGATCCTCAGGAAGGAACGGAACCGCTTTTACAACGTCGATCTCGTCGGCGCCGGCGAGATGCTGGCGGCGGAGCCGGAAGGAGCACTTTCCGGCATCGCGGGCGAGCGCGTCCTCGCCGCCTGTTCGTTCAGCGATTTCGAGAATCAGGTCCTGTCCTATTTGAAAAACGGATACAAACCGCGCGAGGTGGCGGCGTTTCTAAACTGCCCGGTGAAACGGGTTTACGACGCCAACGACCGCATCCGCCGGAAAACGCGGGCGGCGAAAAAATTCCTTGACAAGGACGGCGGTTTTTGCTAAAATGATATGGAAACGGATCAAGAATAAAGGTGCATCATGCGTAAAAAGGTTATTTTGATTTGCGATGAATGTCTGTCCCGCAATTACACAATCGAACGCGGCGCCTTGTCCGATGGAAAGAGAATGACGGTAAAGAAATACTGCAAGCACTGCAACAAGCATACCGTTCACAAAGAATCAAAATAGATTATTTTACCCTGCCGGTAATATAGGAGGTTATCATGGCGGAAAAGAAAGAAAAAACCAACAGCATCTTAGCGATCTTTGCCAAGGAATATAAATACGAAGGCCTGATCCTGCTCTTCCTGTCGCTTCTGGCCATCGTGTTGGGAGCGATGGTTTTGATCGGCGAATCCTCGGGCGGGACTTCCGGATTGACGATCAACGAGGATGTCTTCCTGATTGGCGATTATCCGAAAGCCTTTGCCTGGATCCTGATCATCCTCGGGGTTATGTCGCTGATATTGTCGATATGGCCGTATTTCAAGCCTTCGATCGGCGAAGTGAAACGCGTGAGCTGGCCGACCCGCGGCACCGTGTTCCAGAACACCGCCACCGTTTTCGCCTTCGTGTTAATCATGGCGCTGTTCTTCCTGCTTTCCGATTTCCTGTTGGGCTACCTTTTGAAATTCTTTGACTGGCTATCGACATTGGCGATAGTATAGGGACGACCATGAGCGAAAGAGCGTGGTATGTGGTCCAGACGTATTCCGGTTGTGAGAACGCCGTAAAGAACAACATCGAACGGCGTGTCGAATCGATGGGAATGCAGGACTTCGTTTTCCGGGTCCTTGTGCCGGAACAGAAGGTCAAGGAAAAGAAGAAGAACGGGCTTATCAAGGAAACGACGACCAGGCCTTATCCCGGTTATGTCTTCATCGACATGATCGTTACCGACGAGTCATGGTTCATGGTGCGCAACACGCCGATGGTGACGGGCTTTCTCGGCTCCTCCGGCGGCGGCGCGAAACCGGTCCCGCTCCCGGACGAGGAAATGCTTCCGATCCTGAAGATGTCGGGAATCATCGAGGAAAAGGAATTCTCCGGCAAGGTCGGCGACCGGGTGAAGATCGTGGCCGGGACGTTCGCGCATCAGGAAGGCATCATTGACGCGATCGACATCCAGCGCCGGACGGTAACCGTCCTGATTTACGCCTTCGGGCGGGCGACGCCGGCGGAATTGTCGTTTGACGAGATCACTTTGATATAGGCTTCCCTTACGGGAAGTTTTTATCTTGGCCGCGGATTATTAGAGAAAAATGATTGACTTTTCGCACGGAATAATGTAAAATTAGTAAGCGTGCAATGATTTTAATACTATTTTATTTGTGGGAGAGGCAAATTCAGTAACACCACGCACGGACAAAAAGGAGGTGTGTCTCGTGGCAGCAAAGAAAGTCGCAAAAGTACTCAAACTGCAACTTCCCGCCGGTAAAGCGACGCCGGCGCCGCCGGTCGGACCGACGCTCGGTCAAACCGGAATCAATATCCAGCAGTTCTGCATGCAGTTCAACGAAAGAACGAAGGATATGATCGGCAACGTCGTACCGGCCGTCATCACGGTTTACGAAGACCGCTCGTTTACGTTTATCACCAAAACGCCGCCGGCCGCGGACCTGTTAAGGAAGGCCGCCGGAATCGAGAAGGGTTCGGCAAATCCCCTGAAGACGAAGGTCGCGACGATCACCCGGGCGAAGCTCAGGGAAATCGCGGAAACGAAGTTGCCGGATTTAAACGCCTATACCGTCGAGGCGGCAATGAACATCATCGAAGGAACCGCCCGGAACATGGGCATTGTAATCAAGGATTAATCACGAAGTTTCGCTGACAAATAAGTTGTGATACGCAACTTAAATTGTGGGAGGAATTTCCGACAAACCACATTTAAGGAGGGATTAAAATGGCTAACAGAAGTCGCAAATACCAGGAAGCGATAAAACTGATCGATCGGACGAAGCGTTATCCCATTGAGGAAGCGGTGGAACTGGCCAAGAAGACCAACATCGCTACTTTCGACGCCACGATGGAAATCGTGTTCCGGCTGAATCTTGACCCGCGCAAGGCCGAACAGAACCTGCGCGGCGCCATCGTCCTGCCCCACGGCACCGGCAAGGAGATGCGGGTACTGGTCCTGACGAAGACGGCGAAGCAGAAGGAAGCGGAAGCGGCCGGCGCCGATTACGTCGGCGACGTCGAGTATCTGGAGAAAATCAAGGAAGGCTGGCTCGATTTCGACGTGATCATCGCGACGCCCGACATGATGGGCGAACTCGGCAAACTGGGTAAGATCCTCGGCCCGAAAGGGTTGATGCCGAACGCCAAGACCGGCACCGTCACGATGGACATCGAACGGGCGGTCAAGGAAGTCAAGGCCGGTAAGGTCACGTTCCGCGTCGACAAGAACGGGAACATCCCGCTCGTCGTCGGCAAGGTCAGCTTCGATACCGAGAAGCTGGTCGAGAACATCAAGACCGTTTACCAGCACCTGATTCGCATGCGCCCGCAGACCGTCAAGGGCGTCTACGTCAAGAACGTCTCGCTTTCCACGTCGATGAGCCCGGGCATCAAGATCGCCCCCGAATCGATCGCATAACAACAACGAAATACAATAAAATAGTATAGAAATTATTTGCCGGAGACAGTAGGTGCTCAAAAAGCTTAATTTCCTACCGAGGTATTAAGACGGATTTCCATCCCTCTTTTTGCGTACCGGCAAAAAGAGGTTTTATTTTTCAACGGAGGTGAAAAAATGAAAGAGGCAACGCTGCAGAAAAAAGCGGAATTGGTCGAAGAGTATGCCGGCAAATTCCGGGAAAGCAAGTCGTTGTTGTTCGTCGACTATTTAGGTCTGACGGTTGCCGAGGTTTCAGAACTCCGCAGCAATCTTTACAAGGAAGGCTGCGAGATGCATGTTCTTAAGAACAATATTTTACGGCGGGCCACGAAGGCGCTCGGGTATGAACTCGACGACGCGTTCGCCGGTCCGAATGCGGTTGTGTTATCAAAAGACGCGACTAATTCGTCGCGGATCGTTTATGATTTCCTAAAGAAAAACAAGAATTTAAAAGTAAGATTCGGCATCATCGAGGGCAAGGTCGCGGAAGAAGGCGAACTGAAGGTCCTCGCGAAACTACCGAACAAAAACGGCATGTTATCTATGCTGTTAAGCGTGCTGCAGGCGCCTTTACGGAAGTTCGCTGTCGCCGTCAAGGCTGTGGCCGAAAAACAAGGAGCTTAAAGGAGGATTAAAAAAATGGCAAAGTTAAACGTACAGGAATTCATTGAGCAGTTAAAGGAAATGACGGTTCTGGAATTGAATGAACTGGTCAAGGCAATTGAAAACGAGTTCGGCGTCACCGCCGCCGCTGTTGCCGCCGCGGCTCCCGCGGCCGAAGAGGTGAAAGAGGACGACAAGCCCTCTACCTTCAATGTCGTTTTGGCAAGTTTCGGCCAGAACAAAATCGCTGTCATCAAGGTCGTTCGCGAGTTGTTAGGCTTACCGTTGAAGGACGCGAAGGATCTCGTCGAAGCAGCCCCGAAAGCGATCAAGGAAGGCGTGTCTCCCGACGAAGCGAACGCCATCAAGGCGAAGTTGGAAGAAGCCGGCGCTACTGTCGAGTTGAAATAATCGCTGTTATGACGAAAAACCAATATTGTCTGCATGGACAGGCGGTATTGGTTTTTTTATTTTGCATAGTATTAAAAAATATTGCCTATTATGCCAAATTGTGGGATAATAATGATAAGAAGATGAAGATATTTAGGAAACAGGGAACAGATAAATGATGCTGGAAACCAAACGCTTAATCATCAGAAGATTTATCGACACCGACAAAGACGACTTTATCAAGCTGATCAAGGATAAAATGGGTTCGAAATATTCGATATATGATCACCAGTATCCCACCGATGAGGAGAACATAAGTTTGATTTTTGAGTATTATTGCAGATCCGATGAATTCTACGCCGTTGAGATCAAGGAAGAGCAACGGTTGATCGGCTTCATAAGTTTGAATCACTTCGACGAAAAAACCCGGAATTTGGGCTATTGCCTTCACAGCGATCATCATCGCAAAGGATTGGGAAAGGAAATGGTGTCCGCGATCATCAAATATGCCAGGGATGTGTTGAAACTTAAGAAGCTGGTTGCCGGAACGGCGGAAGAAAACATTCCCTCGTTCAGGTTACTACAAGGACTTGGATTTAACATTGTAAAGAAAGAACTTGCCAGTTTTACAAATGATGAAAAGGGTGACCCGATCACTTTTGTCGGTTGTTCATTTGAATATATCCTGTAATCTGGTTTATCTTAGTAGCGGTTATTTACATTTTCGGACATATCTCTTGCTGTCATGCTGATAAGATGTTACTTGAGATGTTAACATACAGAAAGGAGAACAAACCCGATGAAAAAACTGTTAGTCTTTATTATGCTATGTGTGTTGGTGACGCTTTCCGGTTGCGTCCTGAAAGAACCCTTCGCTTTGCATTACACCGGTCATGAGTATGATCCTTTTCCGAACGGACTGATTCGGATGATGGACCTTAATGGCAAATACGGCTATCTGAACGCAAAAGGCAAAGTGGTTATCGATTTCCAGTATGACAAGGCTTATCCGTTTTACCTGGGAACGGCCTTGGTCAAGGATGGAATCAAGTACAAGTTCATCGATACGGACGGGCAGGTTGTGAAGGTTATGGATTATGTGAACATCGTCGTCCTGAACTACCGCTACGATTCGCCCCGATACTATTTTTATCAGCGGACCTTAAGCAGCCGTTATGGGCTCTTAAACTACCGCGGTGAGGAATTGACCGATGACATCTACGAGGAAATCGTTGACGCTCTGCCGCATCTTGCCCCTGCCCAGATCATCGCAGTGAAAAAGGACGGAAAATACGGCTTCATCACCAGCGGCGGGGAGGAAATCACTGATTTTATCTACGACGACGCTTCCGTGTTCTATCAAAACCGGGCAGCCGTTCAAATTGACGGTAAATACGGATATATCGATATTAATGGAAACATGGTCATTGCGCCCGAATATTCCGACAAAAGCGATTTTGATCCCGCGGGTCATGCATTCGTGACAAAAAACTTCAATGAATACGCTCTGATCGACATCAGCGGAAACGTCATCATGGACAATGAGGTTTTTGCGGGGGGAGCGTACTGGAAACACGACATTTATCACGGTTACGCTTTTAAAAGAGGCAATAAAATAACGGTTTACGATCGTCTCATGCAAGAGCGGTTCACGATTACGGCACCCAAGGATTTCCGGTTTCTGCACATTGTCGGCGATTATATCGTGACGGTTAGCGGCGAAGACTTCAAGCACACCTATTATCAATACCGACATGGAAGGTTGGTCAAGACGGGAACTTTCAGCGAGTTTTACACCTTCTATGATTTTTCTTTCAGTTATCAGAATCTGGCGCTTGCGAAAGAAGGTAGTAAGACAAAGGTGATCGGGGAGGATTTCGACCTGGTGATCCCGGAAGGATACAGGCCGTTCGCCGGTTCGGTGGAAAGGGGTCTGCTCTTGGTGATCAAGGACGGTAAAGTCGGCATCATGAATAACAAAGGCAAGGTCGTGGTTACATGCAAATATGACGACATCACGCCCTATGGCAACTATTTCTTCGTTCTCAAGGATGGAAAAGTCGGCGTCATGAACTCGAAATACCGGATCATCATCCCGATCAAATACGCCTCATCCAACCTGACGGGTGACAGTGACGGCTTTTGGATCGATGGCTTCTGATTACAAAAACGACAGGAAGCGCAATGTTTTTCCAAATTTCAGTTGACTTTTTTCATGGCTTTGATTATAATACCAATGAAATCGCCGGTATCTGGTGCGAAAGCATAAAAAGGAATTAGGTGCAAGGCCTAAGCTGTCCCAGCAGCCGTAAAGCGGATGAAATCAGAATTCCACTGCCTCCGGGCGGGAAGGACTGAGAGTAAAGTGAAGCTGAGCCGGAAGACTTACCAGATACGCAACGCGTTTCTCCTGGGTATGAGAATAGGCAAATATATTTCATTTTTATATTTCCTATTTTCATATTACATTTATAATATAAGAAAGGAATGTAAAAATGAAAAAGCTGTTTTTGTTTTTCTTTTTGCTTTTGTCGGGTTTTATCCTGACCGGGTGCGATGAGGAAAGCGACGCGAAAGGGACGATCACCGTCATCGTTGTCAATTACGAACAAGAAGAAGTGTTCAACGGCAAGATCAACTTCCAAGAGGACGACACGCTTTTGGGGTTGCTGCAGGAACACGAGGAGATCCGGTTGGGAGGCAGGGAGGAATCCTACGGGTTTTACATCACCACGATCTGCGGGATCAACGCCGAGGATTATCCCCAAACCTTCTGGATGATCGAAATCAACGGCGTCTCCGCGCTCGTGGGCATTTCCGACATCCCCCTGAAAGATAAGGATGAAATCAAGTTTTCGCTAATCAATTGGTGACCGGGAGTCTAGTTGCTTTCAACTAGACTTTTTAGGTTTATTTTTCCAATTATCGCGCATACTATAGTTGGTTTTGTTTTGGAGGAAATATGCGCGGAAGCGGGATACTATTGCCGGTCAGTTCGTTAAACAACCCCTACGGAATTGGCGCGCTGGGAAAGGAAGCGTATGCGTTTATTGATTTCCTGGCCGCCGCTGGACAACGTTTCTGGCAGGTGCTGCCCCTGGGGCCGACTTCCTACGGCGATTCGCCTTACCAGACGTTTTCCGCCTTTGCCGGCAACCCGTATTTCATCGATTTTGATCTCCTTCGCGCCGACGGTCTGCTGGAGCCGGACGATTATCAGTGGATGGCGAGCGGGGATGGCGATATTGATTATGCCTTCCAGTATCGTTTCCGTTATCAAGTCCTGAGGAAAGCATACCGGCGCTTTAGGCCGGACGAAGAATACCGACGTTTCCTACGGGAAAACGAACGCTGGCTTGACGATTACGCCGTTTTCATGGCGATCAAGTCCGTAAAGCCGGAGGGAGCGTGGGACCGCTGGGACGAGGCGTTGAAATTCCGGCGGGGAACGGCGTTTACAGAGTTCTTTGCGTCCAACCGGGAAGAAACCGGGTTCTGGACGTTCCTCCAGTATTGCTTTTACCGGCAGTGGGAACGGCTCAAGGCTTATGCCAATGCCAAAGGGATCATAATCATCGGCGATTTGCCGTATTATGTGGCCTATGATTCAAGCGACGTCTGGGCCAATCCCCATGCCTGGCAACTTGATGGCGACCTTGCGCCGCTCGCGGTCGCCGGTTGTCCTCCCGACGCTTTTTCCATCGATGGTCAGTTATGGGGAAACCCGCTTTACGACTATGCGAAAATGGCGGCGGAAGGTTATTCCTGGTGGATTGCAAGGTTCAGGCATGCCTTCAAGATTTATGATTGGGTGCGGATCGATCACTTCCGCGGTTTCGAGGCCTATTACGCGATACCCTACCCGGCCAAGACCGCCCGCAGCGGCGCCTGGATCAAGGGACCGGGGAGCGCCCTCTTTAAAAGGATCAAGGAGGAACTCGGTTCGCTTCCAATCATCGCCGAGGATCTGGGGTATCTTACGGAAGATGTTCACCGGTTGCTTGAGGAAACCGGCTTCATGGGTATGAAGGTCCTGCAGTTTGCATTCGACCATCGCGACGACAGCGTTTATCTTCCGCACCATCATGTTAAAAATGCCGTTTGTTATCCGGGGACGCATGACAACCCGCCCGTGAAGGCGTGGTTTACGGCGCTCGCGCCGGAAGACAGAAAATTTGTTTCGGACTACTTGGGGATCAGCGGTCCGGAAGAAGCAGTCGAGCGGCTTGTGAAAGCGGCGCTAGCGTCGGTGTGCGCCATCGCCATCATCCCGATGCAGGATTATCTCGAACTGGGAGCGACAGCGCGCTTGAACACGCCGGCGACCCTGGGTGGGAACTGGCGCTGGCGGTTGCGGGAAGGAGATTTGGATCCCGCGCTTGCGAAGAAAATATCCGCCTGGACAAAAATATATCGGAGATAGGAGCTAGTTATGAAATATCCGGATTTTATCATCAAGATCGACGAGATCCTTGCGAAAGTCGGGCTGAATTTATACGTCGTTATGATCGCGATCGGGATCATCGTCCTGGTCGAATACGCGATTTTCGTGCTCGAGAAACAGGGAGGCTACTCGCGTGCGGCGACCAACAAGCTGCTGATCTTCATCGCCCTCGCGTTGGCGTCTGCGTATGTATTCGCGGCGCTGTTTGATGCCGTTTTTCATTATTTCCAAACCGGGATTTTCGAGTTTGGGCCGATCACCTTCATCGGCGGCCTGATCGGCGGCGTCGCGATGTTCGTTTTGCTTGTCAGCATCTTTTACCGCGAGGAAAGGAAAAACATTCTGAAACTGCTCAACCTCCTCATTCCCGGCGTCGTCCTCGCACATGCTTTCGGGCGGATTGGGTGTTTCACCGCCGGTTGCTGTTACGGGAAGCCAACGGAGAGCGTGTTCGGAATCCTGTTTCCCCCGGGGACCAATCCATATGCCGACGGCATCCTCATTCCAATCCATCCGACGCAATTGTACGAGGCCTTTTTCCTGTTTGCGTTATTCTTTGTTCTGGCTTTCGTGCCCAAGGTGAAGGAACACAAGTTCGCCGCCTATTTGATCGGATACGGTATTTTCCGCTTCTTCATGGAAAAATTCCTGCGGGACGATCCGCGCGGGCTTTTGTTTGGTTTACCGCCGTCGCTTTTGTTAAGCGCTCTGTTGACGACGACGGGAATCGGAATATTGGTTTATACCTTTATATATAGTAAAAGAACCAGCGGAGTCCAGCCATGAGCCATTATTTCATTAACGACCCCGAACTGAAAAGCGCGGTCAGGACGATCGCCTATGATTACCGCGGCCAAAAGCTGAAACTTTACACCGACCGCGGCGTGTTCGCGCGCGATCGCGTCGATTTCGGGACACACCTTTTGCTTCAGGCCTTTACCCCGCCGAAAGAAACGGGTCTCCGCGTGCTTGATGTCGGTTGCGGTTATGGAATTATTGGCCTGGCGATTGCCAGGGCTTATCCGGATTTTACGGTCGAGTTAAGCGACGTCAACCGCCGGGCGGTGGAGCTGGCGCGGCGGAGTGCTGCGGAAATGAAACTTGGAAATGTAAAAATCTATGAAGGCGACTTGTACGAAAACGCCGGCGGACCTTATGACATCATCATCACCAATCCACCGGTGCGGGCGGGGAACGCGGTCGTCGAAGCGATTTTCACGCGCGGATACGAATTGCTCGCCCCCGGAGGTATGCTGTGGGCGGTCATGAAAAAGGAACAGGGTGCGAAACGGATGATGGAAAAGGTAAAAACCCTTTTCGGACAGTTAGAAACCGTTCTCATCAAGAAAGGATATTACATTTTTTATTTAATAAAACCTTTGACATTTTGACAAAATTATGTTATCATAGTAAAATGCGATATATTGTGCGTTTGCAGTTTTTTTCATAATATTGTGAGGTGGAAAATCACTTGATTTGGAAAAACGTTACCTACGGGAAGAATCGGGTTCGCCGGAATTATTCGCGTGTCAGAACTAACGTCGAACTCCCAAATTTGATTGAAGTTCAATTAAAATCGTTCGATTGGTTTATGACCACCGGGCTGAAGGAATTGTTTAACGAGATTTCCCCGATCCGCGACCACGGGGAAAAACTGGAGCTTTACTTCGGCGATTATGAATTCGAACCACCGAAGTACTCGGTAATGGAGGCAAAAAAGAACGACGTTAGCTACGCGTCAGCATTAAAGGTAGACGTCCGACTCGTGAATAAGGAAACCGGGGAAATCAAGGAGCAGAAGATCTTCCTCGGCGATTTCCCGATCATGACTCCCTCGGGTACTTTTATTATAAATGGCGCGGAACGTGTCATCGTCTCGCAGATCATCCGGTCGGCCGGGGTTTTTTACGCTACCGTCCTGAAACAGGGACAGATCCAGTACTACGGGCAGATCATCCCGACCCGCGGCGCCTGGATCGAATTCGAGATGGGCTCGAAGGATATCTGGTATGCCAAACTTGATCGTTCCAAAAAGATTCCGTTGACGACATTTTTGCGGGCATTGGGGCTTAACTCCAACCGCGAGATCATCGAGCTTTACGGCGACGGCGAGTTCATTCGCAACACCTTTGACAAGGACGAATCGTTTGGTTCCGACGACGCGTTGGAACAGTTGTACGAACGGATGCGCCCCGGCGAAAAAGCGACGCCGGAAGGTGCGCGCAATTATTTGTGCAACCGCCTGTTCGACACGCGCCGCTATGACCTGGCCAACGTCGGCCGGTACAAGGTGAACAAGAAACTTGACGTCCTCGCTCGCATCAAGGACATCGGCTACGAAAAGTGCGCTTTCGCAAGCAACATCGTCGACCAGAAAACCGGCGAGGTTGTTTTTTCGGCAGGTGAAAAGATTAGCGCCGAGGCTTGCGAATATCTTGCCGCGAACAGGCACTTGATCCAGGTCCGGAAGGAATACGAGCAGATGCTCGTCGGGAATTCCGTCGTCCTGGAAATCATCGACATCGAGTATGAAAAACACCACGGTCTCAAGGAGACGTTCCGCCTGATCGGCAACGACCAAAGCGAGACCGCGAACCATATAACCTTGTCCGATATTTTCGCCGCGGTTGGTTATTACATCAACCTACACGACAACATCGGCAAAATCGACGACATCGACCATCTCGGTAACCGGAGGTTGCGTCTCATCGGCGAACTGCTCCAGAATCAGTTCCGGATCGGACTGGCGAAGATGGAGAAGAACGTCCGCGACCGGATGTCGACATCGTCGGATACCCGCAACATCATTCCCCAGAACCTCATCAACATCCGGACGCTTACCTCGTCGATCCGCGAGTTTTTCGGAAGCAGCCAGCTGTCCCAGTTCATGGACCAGATCAATCCGCTATCCGAACTGACGCACAAGCGCCGGATCAGCGCCCTTGGCGTCGGCGGTTTGAACCGCGAGCGGGCGACTTTCGAGGTCCGCGACGTCCACGTCTCCCATTACGGGCGGATCTGCCCAATCGAGACGCCGGAAGGCCAGAACATCGGTTTGATCAACTCCCTTGCGACGTATGCGCGCGTCGACCAGTACGGATTTATCGAAACCCCGTACTTGAAGGTCAAGCAGACGCCCGGAAAAAATCCCGTGATAACCGATGAGATCGTGTACCTGACCGCCGACAAGGAAGAGCAGTATCACATCGCCCAGGCGAACATCAAGGTCAACGAGAAGAACGAGATCGTCGACGACATCGTCGTCGCCCGTTTCGGCGGCGATACCTTCGAAGTCCCGAAGGAAATGGTTGACTTCGTTGACGTCTCACCGAAACAGATTGTTTCCGTCTCGACCGCCTGCATCCCCTTTCTCGAGCATGACGATGCCAACCGCGCCCTGATGGGAGCGAACATGCAACGGCAGGCGATCCCCCTGCTTCAGACCGAGGCGCCGTACGTGGCGACCGGAATCGAGGAAAAGGCGGCGAAGGACTCCGGCGTGGCCGTCGTCTGCGAAGAAGACGGCACCGTCGAATACGTCGACTCCCGGAAGGTCATCGTCAAGACCGCCGGCGGAAGACTGAAGGAATATCCCCTGATCAAATACGAACGTTCCAACCATTCCACCTGCATCAACCAGCGTCCGATCGTCCGTAAAGGCGAGACCGTCAAACGCGGCGATATTCTTGCCGACGGTCCGTCGATGGACGGCGGCGAGCTCGCGCTCGGGAAGAACGTCACCATCGCCTTCATGACCTGGGACGGATACAACTACGAAGACGCGATCGTCATGAGCGAACGATTGGTTCAGGACGACGTCTATACATCGATCCACATCGAAAAATACGAGGTCGAGGTCCGTGACACGAAACTCGGCAAAGAGGAAATCACCCGCGACCTCGAAAACGACCGTAAAGAAGCGATCGCCAACCTTGACGAATACGGTATCGTCCGTCTGGGCGCCGAAGTCAAGGAAGGCGACATCCTCGTCGGCAAAGTCACTCCGAAAGGGCAGACCGACCCGACGCCGGAAGAACGGCTTTCCCAGGCGCTCTTCAGCGACAGTTCGAAAGACGTGCGCAACACCTCGCTGCGCGTTCCCCACGGCGGCGGCGGAATCGTCCATCGCATCGAGCATTTCCGGCGGAAGGACGGCGCCGAGCTGCCTCCGGGCGTGAACGAGGTCGTGCGCGTTTACATCGTGCAGAAGCGGAAGATCACCGAAGGTGATAAGATGGCCGGCCGCCATGGAAACAAGGGCGTCATCTCCCGGATCCTTCCGGTCGAAGATATGCCTTACATGGAAGACGGCACGCCGATCGACATCATGCTTAACCCCCAGGGCATTCCCTCGCGTCTTAATATCGGCCAGGTCCTGGAGATCCATCTCGGCATGGCCGCGCAGAAACTTGGATGTTATATCGCTTCCCCGGTTTTCGACGGTGTCGAAAACGAGGATCTGAAAGAGATCATGGCGGAAGCGCAGATGGATGCCGACGGGAAGACCGTCCTTTACGACGGACGGACCGGCAAACCCTTTGACAGCCGGATCGCCGTCGGGGTCATGTATATGATCAAACTCGCCCACATGGTCGATGACAAGATCCATGCCCGCAGTGAAGGCCCCTATACCCTGGTAACGCAGCAGCCGATGGGCGGTAAAGCGCAAAACGGCGGCCAGCGTTTTGGGGAAATGGAAGTCTGGGCGCTCGAAGCCTATGGCGCTGCCTACACGCTTCGGGAAATGCTCACGATCAAGTCCGATGACATCATCGGCCGTAATAAGGTCTATAAAGCGATCGTCGACGGTGAGCCGATTCCCAATCCGGGCATCCCCGAATCCTTCCGGGTTCTGGTCAAGGAATTGCAGGGATTGGGTCTGAGTGTAAAACTCATTGACGCGGAAACCGGCAAGGACGTCGCCAATCAAAGTCTCGTGGAAAGCGCGCTGGCGCGTGATAAGAAATAACGAGGGTTGCAGAGCGAACAGAGGTGAAAATTTGAAACACAAGAATAAGTATAAGTACATTCAAATTGGCATCGCTTCTCCGGACGAAATCCGCAGCTGGTCCTACGGTGAGGTAAAGAAACACGAGACGATTAACTACCGGACGTTGAAACCGGAACGCGATGGCCTTTTCTGCGAGGTAATCTTCGGACCGACGAAGGACTACCAGTGCGCCTGCGGCAAGTCGCGGCGCTCCGTCACGCCGAAGGGCGAGACGAAGTGCGAGCGGTGCGGCGTCGAACTGACCGAAAGCAAGGTCAGACGGGAACGTATGGGTCACATCGAACTCGCCGCTCCCGTGGTCCATACCTGGTTTTTGAAGAACATCCCCTCGAAGATCGCCCTCATGCTTGACATGAAGACGAAGGAAGTCGAGGAAATCGTCTATCTTGCTTCCTATATCGTCGTCGATCCCGGAACCGTCGATATCCTGCAAAAGGGCCAGATCCTGACCGAGCAGGAGCACAGCCAGTTCCAGCGGGAATTCGGCTCCTCGAAGTTCAAGGCGCTCACGGGCGCGGAAGCGATCAAGAAACTGCTTCAGGATCTTGACCTGAAAGAAACGATCGAGCAGTTGCGCGAGGAACTGAAGAAGGCGACGAAGCAGAAGCGCGAGAAACTCATCAAACGCCTCGACGTCATTGAAGCCATATACCAATCCGGAAACAAACCGGAATGGATGGTCATGGAAGTCATCCCGGTCCTGCCACCCGACTTACGGCCGATGGTCCAACTTGACGGCGGCCGGTTCGCGACGACCGACCTCAACGACCTCTACCGGCGCATCCTCAACCGCAACAACCGTCTGCGCAAGCAGTACGAGCAGCGGGCGCCGGGCCTGATCACGAAAAACGAAAAACGAATGCTTCAGGAAGCGGTCGACGCCCTGATCGACAACAGCAAACGTAATAAAAAAGTCGTCGTCGAAAGGAATCGCCCCCTCAAGTCGCTTTCCGACCTGCTCCGCGGTAAACAGGGACGGTTTCGGCAGAACCTCCTTGGAAAACGCGTCGACTATTCCGGCCGGAGCGTCATCGTCGTCGGCCCCGACCTGAAAATGTATCAGTGCGGGATCCCGCGGGAAATGGCGCTCATCCTCTTCAAGCCGTTCATCATCAACGCGATCCTTAAGCGTGACGCTGACAATCCCGAGGGCGGAAACCGCATCAGCCTGAAACGGGCGAAGGAAATGATCGAAGCCGGCGATCCGATCGCGATGACCGAGCTGGAGAAGATCGTCGTCGAACACCCGGTGCTTTTGAACCGGGCGCCGACCCTCCACCGCCTTGGCATCCAGGCCTTCGAACCGAAGCTGGTCGAAGGCAAGGCGATCCGCCTCCATCCGCTCGTCACGCCGGCGTTCAACGCCGACTTCGATGGCGACCAGATGGCGGTGCACGTCCCGCTTTCCGAAGAAGCCCAGGCCGAGGCGCGGCTCTTGATGCTCGCTTCGAAGAACATCCTTGCTCCCAAGGACGGTAAGCCGATCGTCACGCCGTCGCAGGACATGGTCCTCGGCAACTACTACCTGACGATCGAAAAACGCGGCGAACCGAACGAAGGGAAAGTCTTCTCGTCGGTGAGCGAGATCGAACTGGCTTACGAAAACAACGAAATCACATTCCATACGCGCATCCTTGTTCCGGCTAAGAGTTTCAACAACCCGCATTTCACGCCGGAGCAGCAGAAGAAATATCTGGTGACGACCTACGGGAAGATCATTTTCAACACGATTTTCCCGCAGGAACCGCCTTATGTTCCCTACATCAATGAGGCGACGGCGGAAAATCTCACTGAGAAAACTCCGGACAAATACTTCGTTTCCGCCCGCGATCTGAAACCGGGCGAGACGTTCCGCGACCTGATCGACCGGATCGAGTCGCCCCATCCCTTCCGGAAAAAGTTCCTTAGCCAAATCATCGCCGAAGTCTTCAAGAAGTTCAAACTGGCCGAGACGTCGAAGACGCTTGACCGGATGAAGGACCTTGGGTTCAAGTATTCCACGGTCTCCGGCATCACGATCGCGGCTTCTGACATCAGGGTCGTCGACGTGAAGAAGGAAGTCCTCAGGGAAGCCGAGGAAAAAGTTGAAAAGTATGACGCCCTTTATCGCAAGGGTTTCATGACGAAAAAAGAACGGAGCCAGCGCGTCATCGAGGTCTGGCAGATGGCGAAGGAAAAACTGGAGAACGCGATCCACGGCGAGGTCGAGAAGAATTTCGCGACCAACCACCTGTACATGATGAGCGACAGCGGCGCCCGCGGTAACATCGCCAACTTCGTCCAGCTCTCCGGCATGCGCGGCATCATGGCCAAGCCGAACGGCGAGATCATGGACATCCCGATTCGGGCTTCCTTCCGCGAAGGTTTGACGATGAGCGAGTTCTTCATCTCGACCCACGGCGCCCGGAAAGGTTCGACCGACACGGCCCTGAAGACGGCCGAATCCGGCTATCTGACCCGCCGGCTCGTCGACGTCAGCCAAGATGTCACCGTGACCGAGGAAGACTGCGGCACCGACAAGGGTATGGTCGTCTCGGCGATTGAGGAAAGCAACATCCCGCTTTACGACCGCATCCGCGGCCGCTTCACCAACAAACCGGTCATCAACCCGACGACCGGCGAAGTCATGGTCCCGGCGCAAACCTATATTGACGATGACCTGGCGGAAAGAATTGTCAAGGCCTGCGTCAAGGAAGTGGAGATCCGAACGCTTCTGACCTGCGATTCGCGCAGCGGCGTCTGCGTCCACTGCTACGGCAGCGACCTATCGACCGGTGACATCGTCGAGATCGGCGAAGTCGTCGGCATCATCGCCGCCCAGTCGATTGGCGAACCGGGCACGCAGCTGACGATGCGCACCTTCCACTCCGGCGGCGTTGCGGCCGAGGACATCACCCAAGGTCTGCCCCGGATTCAGGAGCTTTTCGAGGCGCGTTCGCCGAAAATCAAAGCGACGATCTCCGAAATCGACGGCATCGTCACCTCGATCCGCCACGACAAGGACAACCGCTTTGAAATCAAGATCAAAAACAGCCTCGAGGAAAAGACTTACCTTACCGAGTTCGGAAAAATACCGATCGTCCATGAGCGCGACCGCGTCAAGGCCGGTCAGCCCCTTACCGAGGGGATGATCCATCCGAAGGAACTTTTGCGCGTGAGCACCGTCGACGAGGTCGGAAAGTACATCCTCAAGGAAGTGCAAAAGGTTTACCGTTCCCAGGGCGTTGAGATTGCCGACAAGCATATCGAGATCATCATACGGCAGATGCTGCAGAAGGTGATCGTCGTCCATGAAGGCGGGACCAACCTGCTGCCGGGAACGCAGATCTCGAAAAACGAGTTGTACGACATCGTCGCGGATTGCCAGAAGAAGGGCATCGAGATGCCGGTGGTCAAATCGCTCTTGCTTGGCATCACCCGCGCCTCGCTCAAATCCGATTCCTTCCTATCCGCGGCAAGTTTCCAGGAAACGACGCGCGTCCTTACCGAGGCCGCCATCCGCGGCAAGAAGGACTATCTCGAAGGCCTTAAGGAAAACATCATCATCGGCGGCCTGATCCCGGCAGGTACGGGCATCGTCGACGCCGATTATGTGGTTGAAAACGAAGACGACGAGGAGTAGGCCATCCGGCCCGCTCCTCGCTTTCCTGTGAAAAACTCTTGACATCCATAAGAAAAGAGCGTATAATATTACAGGTTAATTTTATAAACGGTTTTGGCCCTGCCAAAACTCTCTTTTATGGCCATTTGAAACGCCAGGAAGCGTGGCACAATAATTTAGAAAGGAGATTATAATGCCGACAATCAATCAATTGGTGCGTAAACCGAGAACACAAAAAACAAAGAAATCCAAATCCCCGCATTTGGGCATCGGTTTCAATACTTTGAAGAAACGTTACACCGACGTCCAGGCGCCGCAGAAGCGTGGGGTTTGCACGCGCGTGGCGACGATGACGCCGAGGAAACCGAACTCCGCGATTCGTAAATACGCGCGCGTTCGTTTGTCGAACGGTATCGAAGTCACCGCCTATATACCCGGCATTGGCCACCGGTTGCAGGAGCATAGCGTCGTCCTGATTCGCGGCGGCCGCGTCAAGGACCTCCCCGGGATCCGCTATCACATCATCCGCGGCACCCAGGACGCCACCGGGGTGGAAAACCGGAAACAGGGACGCAGTAAATACGGCGCGAAAAAAGAGCAATAATAGGATAATTTGAAAGGAGGAATTCACTATGCCCCGCAAAGGACACATCCCAAAGAGAAAAGTATTGCCCGATCCCATATATAACTCGCCGATCGTGACCCGGCTCATCAACAACATCATGCTTCAAGGAAAGAAGAGCATCGCCCAGGACATCCTGTACCGGGCGTTCGAACGGGTTGAGAAAGTTACCGGCCGGCCGGCGATGGAAGTATTCAACGAAGCTTTAAACAATATCACCCCGCAATTGGAGGTAAGGGCCCGCCGGGTCGGCGGCGCCAACTATCAGGTTCCGATAGAAGTCAGGCCGGAAAGAAAGATGACACTGGCATTACGCTGGCTGACACAATATGCTCGTTTAAGACGGGAAAAAACGATGGAAGAACGACTCGCCAACGAGATCATCGACGCTGCCAACGGCATTGGCGGCGCGGTCAAGAAACGCGAAGACACGCACCGGATGGCGGAGTCCAACAAAGCCTTTGCCCACTACCAGTGGTAGTTAAGGAGTTCATGTTATGCCCCGTGAAGTATCTTTAGACAAGACGAGAAACATCGGAATCATGGCTCATATCGATGCGGGAAAAACAACCGTAACCGAACGGATTTTATACCATACCGGCAAAATCCATAAAATGGGCGAAACGCATGAAGGTACTTCAACCATGGACTGGATGGAACAAGAAATGGAACGCGGTATAACAATAACTTCGGCGGCCACCACAGCCTTTTGGAAGAATCACGTCATCAACATCATTGATACTCCGGGGCATGTCGACTTTACCGTGGAAGTAAGCCGTTCGCTGCGGGTGTTGGACGGGGCGATCACCGTCCTGGATGCGCAGGCCGGCGTCGAGCCGCAAACCGAGACGGTCTGGCGTCAGGCGACCGATTACCACGTCCCCCGGTTGATATTCGTGAACAAGATGGACAAGACCGGCGCCGATTTCGCCTATTCCGTCGCCAGCCTGCACAAGCGCCTGGGCGCCAACGCCCATCCGATCCAGATTCCGATCGGCACCGAGGCCGGCTTCAGCGGCATTATCGACATCGTCGTCCAGAAGGCGTACCGCTTCGACGGCAGCCCGGACGAAGTGATGAAGGAAATCCCGATTCCCGCGGAACTGGCGGACGAGGTCCAACTCAGCCGCGAGCAGTTGATCGCGGCGGTATCGGATTTTGATGAAGAAGTCATGATGTTATATCTTGAGGAACAGGAAATTCCCATCGAATTGCTGAAGAAGGCGATTCGCAAGGCTACGCTCACCGTCCAATTCTTCCCGGTGCTGTGCGGTAGCGCCTTCCGGTACAAGGGGATCAAGCTGATGCTCGACGCGATCATCGATTACCTGCCCTCGCCTCCCGAAGTCCCCGACATCCGGGGAACGGACATTGCCGGCCGGGAAGTCATCGTCAAATCAAGCGACGACGTTCCCTTCGCCGCCCTGGCTTTTAAAGTCATGACCGACCCGTACGTCGGGAAACTGACGTTTTTCCGCGTTTATTCCGGCGTGTTGAAATCGGGTTCGTACGTCTATAATTCCAACAAGAAAAAGAAGGAACGGATCGGCCGGATCCTGCGCATGCACGCCAACCACCGCACGGAGATCG
>DGDS01000032.1:23793-25453 GCA_002385575.1 Caryophanales bacterium UBA3946
CTGCGACGACAAGCGCGTCGTCGTGCTTGAGTCGATGATCTTCCCCGAACCGGTCATCAGCGTCGCGATCGAGCCGAAATCAAAGGCCGACCAGGACAAGATGGGTACGGCGCTCGTCAAACTCGCCGAAGAAGACCCGACCTTCAAGACCTACGCCAACCCGGAAACGGGCCAGACGATCATCTCGGGAATGGGCGAACTCCACCTGGAGATCATTGTCGATCGCCTGCGGCGCGAGTTCAAGGTGGAAGCCAACGTCGGTATGCCCCAGGTCTCCTATCGGGAGACGATCAGGAAGGCTGCCGAGATCCAGGGCCGTTTCATCCGCCAGAGCGGCGGGCGCGGCCAGTATGGCGACGTCTGGATCCGTTTCGAGCCGAATCCTGGCAAGGGATTCGAGTTCGTGGATGCCGTCGTCGGCGGCGTTGTCCCGAAGGAATACATCCCCGCCGTCCGTAAGGGTCTGGAAGCGGCGCTCCAAAGCGGCACGCTCGCCGGGTATCCGACGATCGACATCAAGGCGACGCTCTTTGACGGCTCCTATCACGAAGTCGACTCGAGCCAGATCGCTTTTGAGATCGCGGCCAGCATCGCTTTCAAGGAAACGCGGGAGAAATGCGATCCGGTCTTGCTTGAGCCGATCATGCTGGTCGAGATCGTCGTTCCCGACGCCTACATCGGCAACGTCCTCGAGGACCTGATGAGCCGGCGCGGCCGGATCGAGGGTCAGGACCGTAAGAGCATCTTCCAGACGGTGCGCGCCTTCGTTCCGCTTTCGGAAATGTTCGGGTACGCCACCGTCCTGCGGAGCAACACCCAGGGCCGCGGCAACTACACGATGCAGTTCGACCGCTACGAAGAATGCCCGAAATCAATCGCGGAAAAGATTTTGAAATTGCGAGGATAAAAGAAAAATTAGAATTTTATGCTTGCAATTAAAAACCAAATATTATAAAATATAATTAAATAAATCTAGGAGGAATCAACAAATGGCAAAAGAAAAGTTTGAACGCAAAAAACCCCACGTTAATATTGGTACGATTGGCCATGTCGACCACGGAAAAACGACCCTGACCTCGGCCATCACCAAGGTTCTGGCCCAGCAAGGATTATCCAAGATCATGGAATACGATCAAATCGACAAGGCGCCTGAGGAGAAAGCGCGCGGTATCACGATCAACTCCACCCATGTCGAGTATGAGACCGCCAAACGCCACTATGCCCACGTCGACTGCCCGGGACACGCCGACTATGTCAAGAACATGATCACCGGCGCCGCGCAGATGGACGGAGCGATCCTGGTCGTCGCCGCCAACGACGGCCCGATGGCGCAGACCCGTGAGCACATCCTTTTGAGCCGTCAGGTCGGCGTCCCTCGTTTGGTTGTCTTCCTGAACAAATGCGACATGGTCGACGATGAGGAATTGCTTGACCTCGTGGAAATGGAAGTCCGTGAACTCCTGAACGAATATGAGTTCCCGGGCGACGAGATCCCCGTCATTCGCGGCTCCGCCCTGAAGGCGATGGAAGGCGATCCGGAGGCGCAGAAGGCGATCATCGAACTGATGAACACTGTTGACGAATACATTCCCGAACCGGTTCGTGAGAAAGACAAACCGTTCCTGATGCCGGTTGAGGACGTCTTCACGATTACCGGCCG
>DGDS01000030.1:0-2726 GCA_002385575.1 Caryophanales bacterium UBA3946
GATTTATACTCCTCTCCAGAAGAAAATTTGCCTGTTTTCTTCTTCACATGGTCGAGTATAAATCATTTTTGCTTTTTATTCAACAAAAGTCTCAAATGTATTGTAACATAACACTTATTTATGATAATAACTTTTTGAAGCAAAACGACCTATAAACGCGAATCGTGCGCTTAAGACAAACGCGTTTTTGCTCCATCCAGCCGTTATTGGCAACCGGTTATTTCCGCTTTTTCATGGTAAGTCACATAAAAAACGGAATCAGAAATGATTCCGTTCAGGTTTTCGGTTTATTCGTCGCCGATCCAAACCGTCCCTTCGATCACCCGCAGTTTGATTTGCGGGGGGATCATCGCTGACGATTGTTCGGGAAGCGGGTTGCCGTTCGCGTCGAGTTCCAGTCCACGGCTGATGACGATCGCCAGGGGGATGATCGGAATGCTGTCGCCGGTGCGTGCGCGGCGTTCCGGAATATCGATCCGCAATTCCGAAATTAACCCGTTCGATTTCCCGATCAATATCAGACCGGTACGGGTGGCGGGATTGTTGTTGAGCAGGATTTCCTGCTGCGCGCCAATCGGCGTGCCGTACTCGCTCGTCATCGCCCCCAGGTAGATGTTGGGTCCGACGGGGAAGCGGCTCCAGCTGCCGGAGAATTGCAGGGGCTGGTAACCGTGCCGGTAATTGACGGGAACGTAGCCCTGGCCTTTGTTTCGATAGACGACCGAGTTGAAGATGATGTCATAGGCGACGGGAACCAACGCGTTATTTTTGCGGGCGACATTGCCCTGAGCCCGGTTGACGTTCCAGGAATTCTTATCACGGATCAGGTAGTTATAGGAGAACGGGGCATCCTCGTCGAACGGCGAAGCGTCGATCAGCACCTCGATGACGTAATCGCTGATGTCGGCGCCGTCGGGCGCCTCCATCGTCAATTGTAACGCAAACGGCGACCACCACTGGTTAGCTGACAGGTTGGCGGTTTGCAAGACCTTGTGAACGATGCGATGCTCGCCGGGATTGAGGGCGCCGCCAAAATCGATATCAATGGCGGAAACAAGGCTGGGATTCGGGAATACGGGGTTGTTATCCTCGTCGAAGACCAAAAACGACTCGGCGAATTCGATGATCAGATCGATCGTCTCGATGATTTCGCCTAACGTGTAGTCTTCAAAAATCTCGTTAAGGGTCTTACCGTCTTCGCCCTCTTCAAAAAGCAGGTCTTCCAGATACTCGGTGATATCGACGGTTTCCAGGTTTGGATGAGTCTCGATGATCGTCTCGAGCGTGTCAAGATAATCCTCGACGTTTTCGGGCGTAGCCGGCGCTTCGATGGGTGACCAGACGCCGATCGGGACGAACAAGCGGTCGCTGATTGAAGGCTTGTCAAAAAATCCAAGCGAAGCTTGGACAAAATAAATCGCTATGAAGACAAGGCTTAAAATCAACAGACCGGCTTTTTTCATCTTCCCAATCCTCAAATCTTCTTCTCTTTTCCTTTCAAAAGCTTCACAATTAGCATTATCACCAGGATATTGGCGAGAAGCGCCATTATCCCGATCGGATGGCGGAGGAATCGGATCAGCTTCCCGATGCGGGGAACGCGGCCGACGTATTTACCGACGATGTCGGATACGCCGATTTCCCATTCGTCGGGAGTGTTTGAAATATTGCTCCGCGTCCGGTAAACGATCTCGCCGGCGGCGGTGGTGCGTTCGTGGAAGAAATGCGTCACCATTTCCTTTTTTCCGTCGCCGTTTATATCGACGTAAAAAGTGATAATGTCCCCGGGCTGTAAGCGCTCGGGGTCATAATTTTTTATTATTATCATGTCATCAACGTTGATGACCGGTTCCATGGAATCGGAAACGACGGTAATGTGCTGGTACTGGAAAACCTTGATCAGGTAGCGCGGGAAGGCAAGATACATGATAACGTAAAGCCCAAGAAAGAAAAGCGCAATATATGACAAAATAACGGCGGCAGCCGCCAGGGTTTTCTTCATCTGCTTCTTTACATTATCCATCGTTCAAATCCTTACGCCGGTTTAGCGGTAAAACGTAATTCGAATTTAATCGCCTTTCCTTTGATCTGCTCGTAAACTTCTTCGTCTCCCGGATTGTTCAGGGACACTTTCACCGTCACGGCGATTTTGTCAGCGTTCACGGCATCCTGCTCTTTCTCAATCTCAATGTTCACAAGATGGGCAAATTCCGCGCTGTTGCCGATCGTCACGTTTTCGGCGGTAACCTCCAAAGGCAAATCGTTCAGCGTCTGCTTTGACAGTTTGACGTTGTAACTGAGCACGATCTCGTCAACGTCGTTGATTCCCTTGAAGGCATCCTTGGGTACCAGTTGTTTTCCATCCGGCGGTGTCGCCACCACCTGCTCAACAATCAAATCGACGCCGGAACCAAGCGTGATCGTCTTGGTCTCGTCGGCGGCGGTAAGCTTGTCCCAGAAACTGAAAGATGCGATGGTCACGAGCAAGAACAAAAAAACAAGGCCAAAAATCAACGGCAAAGTAGTCTTGCGTATCATACTGTGTTTGTCCTCACGTAAATCAAATTCTGCTCTGTATATATATTATACCATTTTGGTTAAGTTTGCAACCGTAATGCTGATGGCGTTTAAAAAAAAGTCAAATTAGAGCAGAATTTGACTTTTTTTTGAGGACAAAACAATACATTACCGTAGATATTTGCGGCATATATTGGTGCGAATTTTGC
>DGDS01000030.1:2928-28605 GCA_002385575.1 Caryophanales bacterium UBA3946
CATGGTTCTAGAAAATAAAAAACCATTATTTCAACACAAATGAAATAATGGTAACTGGCTGCCTTCAATCCCTTGAAGGCCCTTTAGCTTTCCGTCCCTAAATCACTTTAGGTTTGGCTTTTTCATTACTATTCATTTTGGTATATTATATCACACGAAAAATGTTTGTCAACACCTTTTTCATTTTTACAACCGTTTTCATTTTTTCGTGTGCCCGCTTAATTACATACAATGGTCGGGATGATGCGATTTGAACGCACGGCCTTTTGCTCCCGAAGCAAACGCTCTAACCAAGCTGAGCTACATCCCGTTATATGATGGTGCGGGCAGAGAGACTTGAACTCTCACAGTTATTCACTACCAGCTCCTGAAACTGGCGCGTCTACCTATTCCGCCATGCCCGCGCATAGACAATGGCGCGCCTAGCAGGAATCGAACCTGCAACTAGGGCTTCGGAGTCCCTCATAATATCCATTTTACTATAGGCGCGAATGTAAGCCGTTGAAACATATCAAAGCACGTTTATTCCGGTTTATCAACGGCATATATATATAAACGTGTAAAAATGTTTAGTAAACAAAAAAAATGGTACACCTTTGGGGACTCGAACCCCAGACCCATTGATTAAGAGTCAATTGCTCTACCAGCTGAGCTAAAGGTGCATTTTTCTTCAGCTATTATATTATACACTTTTTTTCGATTTTGTCAAGGGTTAAAATCGCCCTAATAAAGAAAAATCGGGAACGCACGCTTTCGTTCCCGATTTCTATTAGCGCATCAGTTCGGCCGTAAACGCGGCGAAAGCCGCCCCCCCGGCCGGATCCATCTTGAACACGCCCGCGTCCTTAAGCACCGCGGAAAAGACCTTTCCGGCTTCGGCACGGATGAACTGGTCGACGTCCGTTCCCGGAACGTATGTTTCTTTTATTTGCTTCATCCAGTGAAGATGCTTTTCCAGGCTCGGATCTGTCGACAGCTCCTCTTCACCCTTAAGATAACGGGCGATCAGCGCGAATTCCTTCTTTAACCTTCCGGGAAGGATCCCCATGCCCATCGCCTCGATCAGGCCGATGTTTTCCTTTTTGATGTGATGAAGTTGGGGATGAGGGTGGAAAACGCCATAGGGGTAGGCGTCGTTCGCATAATTGGAACGAAGGATCAGATCGAGGACATATGCCCCGTTTTCGCGCCGGGCGATCGGCGTCAGGGTGTGGTGGATGTCTTTTGGTTTATTAATGAGCAAAAGCTCAAAATTTTCATATTCCGTCCAGCGCGCAAGCACCTTCATAGCGAACTTAACCAGCGCCGGTTTCGAGAAAGAACGCGCCCGGATCGTGCTGAGCGGCCAAACCAGACGGCTGACGGTAACGCCATCCGCTTCGCCGATGCGGATCTCCCGGGCCTTTTCGATCGGGAAATGGCAACGTCCCGCCTGGTAATGCTCATGGTCGAGGATCGAACCGCCAACGATCGGCAGTCCGGCGTTCGAACCGACGAAGTATTCCGGAAACATGTCGATAAAGGCAAGGAGTTTCCGGAACGTGCCTTCGTTAATGACCATCGGGACATGATGCTCGTTCAATACGATCGAGTGTTCCGCAAAATACGAATACGGCGAGTACTGGAAGTACCATCTCTCACCGTCGAGATCGATCGGGATGATGCGCATGTTGCTGCGGCTGTCGTAATTAACGTGGCCGCGGTACCCTTCGTTTTCCTTGCACAGGCGGCAGCGCGGATATCCCGATTTCGGATTCAGCTGTTGCAAGGCGATAAGCCGCGGGTCCTTTTCCGGTTTCGATATATTGATGGTGAGTTCGATTTCTCCGTACTCGGTCTGGTGGCTCCAGATAATATTTTGGCTGATCCTTTTCGTCTGGATATAGTTGACCTCGCGCGACAGGTTGTACAGGTAATCGGTAGCCGCGTGCGGAGATTGTTCGTATAAACGGTAGAACTTATCGATCACGGCACCGGGCCGGTCGATGATCGCGTCGACGACCTTGGCCTTGAAGTTATCGAAGGTCACGAAATCGTCCGAAGCAATAATATTCCGCTCGTACGCCAGCCGGGCCAGATCCTCGAGGATCGCGTCCACGGTCCTGGGCGCGGTCGGAATTCTTTCGAATTCATGAATGCCGAAAATATCAATCAGAAGATTGGTGGAATAGACGAGGTCGCGCTCATCGAGGATGTTTTTCTTCAGCCCGTAATCAAGGAGCTCGTTGATCAGTTTTTGTAATTTCATAAAAGCCTGGCCCCCTTGCCGATGTTGACATGATAGAATTCCGGTATCAAGCCGATCACGGCCCGATATGCGCCATCGATCGCGGAAAGCGCCGCCTCCAAACCCTCGCGCGGCATCAGCGCGATCATACAACCGCCGAAACCGGCGCCGGTCATCCGGGCGCCAAGGGCGCCGTGCTTCCGGAACAGGGAAACGAGGGTGTCGAGTTCCGGACCGGTGACCTCGTAATCGTCGCGCAGCGAGTCGTGCGACTCGTTCAGAAGTGCCCCGAAGGCTTTGACATCCTTGTTTTCCAACGCCAGCGCCGCCTTGAGCGTCCGCTCGTTCTCGCTTACGACATGGCGGACCCGCCGGAATATTGTCTCGTCGGTAAACAGTCCTGCGCTATCGGTCAGTTCCTGCAGCGATAATGTGCATAAGTGTTCTATCCGGTATTTTTCTTGTAAGATCGCAAGCCCCCGCCGGCATTCTTCCCGCCGTTCGTTGTACTTGGAAGCCTGCAGCGTCCGCGCCTTCCCGGTATTGCCGATGAGGAGGACGTGGTTGCCGAAACCGGATTCGATGAATCGATAGGAAAGCATCGCGGTGTCAAGAAGCATCGCCGCCTTTTTTTCGGTCATGGCGATGACGAACTGATCCATGATCCCGCTTTGCACGCCGATGAACTCATTTTCCATTCTTTGCGCGGCGCGGACCAGTTCCAAGCGAGAATATTCCAGGGCATGCAAGGCTGATACAAGCGTGCCGGTAAGGATCTCGAGCGCGGCGCTCGAAGAGAGCCCGGCTCCCGGCGGGATATCACCTTTTACATACAGGTCAAAGCCGCGCGGCGGCCTAAGCTCACGGACCATGCCCTTGACATAATTCGCCCAGCCGTCCGTTTCCCGGTAGTTTAAATCGGCAAGGGAAAAAACGACGATTCCGGCTTCCGGGTAATTACCGGAATAACAACGGATGATATCGTCTGATCTTCCAGCGATGGCGCCGTAAATCCCGATGTCAAGCGGACAGGGCAACACATGCCCGCCGTTGTAATCGAGATGCTCGCCAATGAGGTTGACACGCCCTGGGGCGTAACCGGCAAGCGCCGCGCGGAAATTGAAGATTTCCCGCGCTTCCTTGATAATCGCGTCTTTCATAAGTTCACCTGAAACGATGAAAAAAGGCGCGAACCGCCCCTTTTCTGTTATTTTATGATTCTTCCGTACGTGCCGGCCTCGACGGCTCCGGCATTGGCCTCGTCGGTATCGATATGCATCGCCGCCGCAAAATCACCGCGGACGCGGACGACGACGTCATGATAGGTTATTGAACGGGTGTCGTTGATGACCTGGACGCTGACAACCTCGCCGTCGGTCAGGTGGTATTGTTCCGCCTCCTGAGGATTGACATGGATGTGCCGCTTGGCGACGATCACGCCTTCGGTCAGGTCAAGCTCGCCGGCCGGGCCGACGATTTTGATCCCGGGAGTTCCTTTCAGATTTCCTGATTCCCTGATGACGGCGTCGACACCGAGGGTGCGGGCGTCGGTCGCCGAGATTTCCACTTGCGTCTGCCTCCGCGTCGGGCCGAGGATGATGACGTTAGGAATGCTTTTCTTCGGGCCGACCAGGGTCACCCTTTCTTCCGCCGCAAACTGTCCGGGCTGGGAGAGCGCCCGCTTAAAGGTCAGTTTCGCTCCCTTACCGAACAAAATTTCCAGGTCCGCTTCGTTAACGTGAACATGTCGTGCCGAGGTCTCGACCAAAATCTTGTTTTCCATAGTCGCATATAATATAAACCCTGGGGTTTATATTACTGAAACTCCTTTCTATGATTTAATTGTTTTTTGACGTTTTTATATATTTTATATTATTAACCGCGTAAAAGCAAGGGTTTTATACCGGAAGATAAAAAAAAGCCATAAAACGCGTTTATGGCTTTCGTTGTCGATGGATTATTTACCGAAAAGGCTATTATACAGATCGAACAGGTCAGCGTTGTCGGTAAGCGCGTCTTCAATCTGGCCGTAGAGGATTTGCTGGTTATCTTCGTCCAGTTGGTTGATGATATCGATCAGGGCGTCGATATGCTCCTCGGTCAGTTCCTCTTCCGGATCGGTCAGGACCTGGCTGATGTTCTCCAGTACCTCGCTCAGTTCCACAACCGTTTCTTCCTGACCGGTGAAGGCATCGGGATCAAGGAACTCCCCTTCCAGCAGATCATTCAACATGTCGGTCGCGTTTGCGATCGTGCTTTGGAGCGCGGAATCGTCGACCGTCACAAAAACTTCCAATTCTCCGGTCGTGAAGCGCATCCGTTCCACACCCAGCGGCGTTTCCCCGCCGGGAATGCCCATGAAAGCGTCGAAGGCTTCGGCGGTCATGACGAAGGCCTTGTCCTGGGGACGGTATTCCATCAGTTCGAAACCGCCGACGTTATCGCCGATGATGTCGAAGAGGAAGGTGGAAGCGGTCTGGACGGTGCCGATCGTGAGCGTCTCGTCAAGATAGATGGTGATCTCGTCCTCGGTCGCGTTGGATTCGATCCGGCCGGTCATGACCATGATCGACTTCATTCCGTTGATTTCAACCAGGAAGTTGAATTTGATCTGCGTCGGAGACAGAATCTCGATGGCTATCCCCTTGACCGCCAGCGCGAATGTCGCGCTACCGCCGCCGAAGTCCATTGCGTACTGGAAATCCGCGTAACCGTTCGTCTTGTCGTAAAGGAGGCGGTTGAATTCGTTGTCAGTAAAGACCACTTTCATCTCCCCACCGGTCAGGTTGGCGAGCAGGAAGGTCTGGGTCTTGTTCTTGATGAAGCTGTCGATGTCAAACGGCGCGCTGATCGCTGCCAGCTTGGCGTCAAATACCTCTTCGTCCCCCGCGAACGGCTCCAGATCGATCCGCATTCCAAACCTTATCTCCGGATCCTCATAGAAACCGAATGACAATCCGCCTTCTTCCGGAGCGGTTAGCAGGGAGAATAGTTCCCTGATGATCTTGTTTTCCGGCTTATCCTCGTCCGGGATCAAAAGTCCGGAAATGATCGCTCCTAAATCGGACTTCGCGAAGGTGAAGGAAAAATCATCGTCAGAGAAAGTTATCGGCAGATTCTTTTCGGCAAGTTTGTCATTGATCTCCGCCGCGGTGAAGCCCATGGCGCTGAAAAGCGGACCGCGAATGCTTTTCCCCAGCCCCGAGGCCAGGTTGATCTTGCCCAGGCCCATCTTGCTTATCTTGACGGTGTAAACGCCGTCTTTTTCGCTTACCGAAAGGCCAAGTTTCAAACGGGTCTTGATTCCCATGACGTTGAGCGGGGCGTAAAGTGACAGTTCATCGTCCTTCATTTCGGCGTAAATGTGCTTGAGCGTCACCTTCCGTCCGCCGACGACGGGGATGTCATCGTCGATCTCGATGACTTGCACATTCTTGCAGGCATCGGTATCGCAACCTGCCTTGTAGTAGTCTTTGTTGAGCGCGTCGCGGATGATCGCGAAGATCAAAACGTTGAGTTCGTCCTCGGAGAAAGTGAAATCATAGCTTTGATTATCGGCAAGCGCGCGATTAAAGAGGTCGGCGACTTCCTGATCCAGGACAACGGAATCCGCATACAGGGAGGTCGGGGCATCGTCAGTCCCGTCCGCCACCATGAAATAAAGTATCCCGATCGGGAGGCCGATCAACAGAATGATGATGAAGATTAAGGAAAAGATGAATTTAAATAGCTTTTTCATATGCCGTTCCTCATGTTTTTTTCATTCGTTCACAATAAAAGCGGTGGATGTCGGCCGCCAGTTGTTTAAGGTCGGCCGCGTTGTTTTGCACGACAAGATCAATCCTCCGCATGTTCGCAGGAGCGAAAACGGCTTCGTCGCCGGAAATCCGGCGGGCGATATCTTCTTCGCGGTCGCCGCGCATCCGCATCCGCGCGATGCGCGTTTCCGCCGCGGTCTCAAGCAAAACGGTGACGATCGAATCGCCGAACAGCGCGCACAGCCGGTTAAGTCCGCTAGGATCGAGCACGACGACTTTGTTCATATCAACGTCGCGTTTCCTGCTTCCGTAATAGTTACCGTTGTAAAAGGTCGTTTCCACAAACTCTTCCGCTTCATCCAACGCCTTGAACTCATCCACGGTAACGAAATGATAATCGATGCCGTCCTGCTCGCCCGGCCGGGCGGGGCGGGTCGTGTAGGTTACGAGTTTCTTCATCCCGAAATCGCGGATCAAAATCTTCGCGATCTCCGTTTTCCCGCTGGCGCTCGGCCCGATCAACACTAGCATGTGCGGTTCCGCCTTTTCCTAATCAAGCTTCGCGCCGCATTTCGCGCAATATTCGGCTTCATAGGCATTGACCGTATCGCAATACTCGCACTCCTTAATCAGCCGCTTCCCGCACCTATTACAAAAGGTGGCGTCGGAAGCGTTGATTTTATGACAGGATGGGCAAAGCTTATTTCCCGTTGCGACGGAAGTAATGGATTGGGGATAGTTGGGATCGTTGCGGGCCTTTTTAACATTGCGGGCGATGCGGAAAATAATCGACATAAAGGCGACGAGCCAAACCGCAAGGATGAATATGGGAATCATGGAAAACATCGTGTGACCGGAAGGCACCACATCCGTAATCATAAGGATCATATAGACGAACATTGCGATCATCACAATTGCTATGAGCGTGATGAAGACCGGTGTACCCCGACCCGGCCTGTTCCTATTATTCATATCTTAACACCACCTTCTTTGCTCGTTGGAAAATTCGGTTTTTCAAATAACCATTTCCTATTATCTCCTATTTTAACTTAACGCCCCGGTAAAAGCAAGAATTTTCTTTATTTCTTACGGCGGGTATGTTAAAATAAAAGCGGTGATTCTATGATCGACCGTTATACGACCAAGGAAATGAAAAAAATCTGGAACGACGAAAATAAATACCGCGCCTGGCTACGGGTGGAACTTGCGGTGTTGAAAGCATATGCGCAGAAGGGAATGATTCCGTTAGCGGATTACGAGGCCATCGCGTCCAAGGCCCGGATCGATGTGAATCGCATCGCCGAACTCGAGGCGGAAACCCGCCACGACGTCATCGCCTTCACCCGCGCCGTCGGCGAGACCCTGGGACCGGAAAAACGCTGGTTCCATTACGGTTTGACCTCGACCGACGTCGTTGACACGGCAAACGCGCTTTTATTGAAAGATGCGAACCTGTTGATTGAAAAGGAATTATGGCGCCTGGTAAACGTCCTGAAGGAAAAGGCGATCGCCTATAAACGCACTCCCTGCGTCGGACGGACGCACGGGATCCACGCCGAGGTGACCTCATTCGGTCTGAAATGGGCGTTGTGGTACGACGAGGCGCTGCGCGACCTGCGGCGGTTCCGGGAAGCGCGCCTGGAAGTCGAGCGCGGAAAACTGAGCGGCGCCGTCGGTAATTTCGCCAACATCGACCCGGAAATCGAAAAAGCCGTCTGCGCCGACCTGGGCATCGGCTACGCCCGGATCTCCACCCAGGTCCTACCGCGCGATCTGCATATCAATTACCTGCACACGCTCGCCCTGATCGCAGGTCTGCTGGAGAAAATCGCGACGGAAATCCGCCATCTGAGCCGGACGGAGATCCGTGAGGTTGAGGAATACTTCGCCCCGACGCAAAAAGGCTCGAGCGCGATGCCGCACAAGCGCAATCCGGTTACGAGCGAAAACATCTGCGGGTTGAGCCGGATCGTCCGCGGTTACCTCTTCGCGGAATATGAGTGCAATCCCCTCTGGCATGAGCGGGACATTTCCCACTCCTCGGTCGAGCGGATCGCCCTTCCCGATGCCGCGACGCTCGTCCATTACATGCTCAACCGTTACGCCGGCACGCTCGAAAACCTTACGGTGTATCCGGAACGGATGTTGAAAAACATCGGTCTCACCAACGGCGTGATCTTTTCCGGCCGCGTCGTCGCGATGATGATCGAAAAGGGTTATTCCCGCGAGGAAAGCTACGATTTCGTTCAGGAAATCGCC
This sequence comes from Caryophanales bacterium UBA3946, assembly GCA_002385575.1. GTDB lineage: Bacteria > Bacillota_I > Bacilli_A > ML615J-28 > CAG-698 > UBA3946. The sequence continues at coordinate 11,173 of DGDS01000030.1, forward strand.
CTGAAAGCATATACGGAAAATCTTGATTTCCTTGAGTTGCTGCTTGGATCAAAACTGACAAAAGATTTCACAGTAGAGGAAATCAGGGAATGCTTCAACTTCGACCATTATTTCCGTAATATCGATAAAATATATCAAAGACTGAAACTGGAGGATGAAAGTGAGTAAGACCATCATCGTCGTCGGCACCCAGTGGGGTGACGAAGGCAAGGGGAAAATCACCCATTATCTTAGTTCCAAAGCCGACATCGTCGTCCGCTATCAGGGCGGCGATAACGCCGGACACACGATCTGTTTCAACGGAGTTACCTACAAACTCCACCTGATCCCATCGGGCGTCTTCAACCCGAAGATCGTCAATATCCTTGGCAACGGCATGGTCATCAACGTCAAGAGGTTTCTTGCGGAGGTTGAGAGCCTGAAGGCGCAGGGAATTCCCTGCGATAACGTCTTTATCAGCGACCGGGCGCACGTGCTTTTCGATTATCATGCCCTCCTTGATCAAATCTCCGAAAGCAAGCTGGGCAAGGAAAACATCGGGACGACGCAACGGGGCATCGGTCCCGCCTATACCGACAAGACTTCCCGGCGCGGAATACGCGTGTCCGATTTCATCGGCGACGATTTCCACGCCCTTTTGACCAGGGCGATCAAGGAGAAAAACGCCGTTCTTGCAAGCGAAGACGCCCTGCAACTGGATGCCGAGGCAGTATACAATGAATACCTCCCGGTCCGGGAGATGATCAGGCCGTATGTCATCGATGCGATCAGTTTATTAAACGAAGCCCACGCCGCCGGGAAAAACATCCTATTCGAAGGGGCCCAAGGCGCGCTGCTCGACGTTGATTACGGTTCCTACCCGTTCGTCACCTCTTCCAATTCCTCGGCCGGCGGCGCCTGCACCGGCGCCGGACTCGGTCCGACGCGCATCGACGAGGTGATCGGGGTCGCCAAGGCCTACACGACGCGGGTCGGCAGCGGAACTTTCCCGACCGAACTGTTTGACGAAACCGCCCACTATATCCGCGAACGCGGAAACGAGTATGGAACGACGACGCGGCGCCCGCGCCGGATCGGTTGGTTCGACGCCGTCGTGCTCAACTACAGCCGGATGATTAACGGCCTGACAGGCATCTCCGTCATGCTCCTCGATGTCCTGACCGGCATGAAGACGCTCAAGATCTGCACCGCCTACGAGCTGGATGGGAAAATTGTCAAAACGGTTCCCGCTTCCCTAAGCGCCTATAACAAGTGCCGGCCTGTCTACGAGGAACTGCCGGGATGGGATGAGGACATCACCGGAGTCAAAAGCTTTGATGAACTGCCCGCGACGGCGCAAGCCTACTTGAAAAGGATCGAGGAACTAACCGGCGTCGAGATCGTGATGTTTTCCGTCGGCCCGGACGAAAAACAGACCGTGATCAGACGCGATGTGTTTGTAAAATAAAACCGTAAACGGGGTTCCGTTTACGGTTTCTTTTTGTGGTTGTATACCTTGTTTTTCTTTAAGAGTTCCTGTTTCAGATCCCAGAGTTTCTGCGAGAGGTCGACGTAATAACGGTGGGGGTTTTCAAAACGCGTGACCTCATCCCAGAGCGTGTTGACTTCCTGACGGCAGTAATTGCGAATGTCTTCAAGTTTCGGAAGTTCATAGACCAGTTTTCCGTTCTTGAAGATCGGGACGAGCAATTCCCTCTTGATGAAGTTAGCGATCGTCTTCCGTTTCCAGATGGCGTCGGGATCGAAGAGTTCGTATTCCCCGGTCTCATCGACATACTCGTCGTGAATGGTGATCAGGTCGGCGATGGCCTTGTGATTTTCCCGGTCGTAAAGCCGATAAACCTTTTTGAAATGCGGGTTCGTGATTTTCTCGACGTTCTCGCTGATTTTTATTTTCGGGATGATCTTCCCGTCCTTTTCCACCGCACAAAGCTTATAAACGCCGTCGAAGACGGGACTGCTTTTCGAGGTGATCAGCCGTTCGCCGACGCCAAAGGCATCGATCTTCGCTCCCTGGTAAAGCAGATCGCGGATCAGATACTCATCGAGGGAGCTCGAGGCAAATATCAGGCAGTCCTCGTAACCGGCCTTATCAAGCATTTCCCGCGCTTTTTTCGACTGGTAGGCGATATCGCCGGAATCAAGCCGGACGCCTTTCGGCCGTTTCCCGAGCGGTTTTAATATCTCGCTAAAGGCGCGGATGGCGTTGGGAATCCCGCTTTTCAGGGTGTCGTACGTATCGACAAGAAGCAAGGCATTATCGGGATAGGTCTCGCAATACGCCTTGAAGGCCTCGTACTCGGAGTCGAACATCTGAACCCAGGCGTGAGCCATGGTCCCGGCAGCAGGCACGCCGAACAGTTTGTCGGTAAGCGTGCAGGATGTTCCGACGCATCCGGCGATATAGGCGGCCCGCGCTCCCAGCGTCGCCGACTCGGCCCCGTGCGCCCTGCGAGCGCCGAACTCAAGGACCGGGCGGCCTTCCGCCGCGCGGACGATCCTTTGGGCTTTCGTCGCGATGAGGGATTGATGGTTGATCGTGGTGAGCACGAACGTCTCGATGAACTGGGCTTCCGGCGCCGGAGCGCGGACGATCAGAACCGGCTCGTTAGGGAAAACCACGGTGCCTTCGGGGACGGCGTAGATATCGCCGGTGAAGCGGAAATTCTTAAGGTATTCAAGAAACTCCGCGGAGAAAGCACCTTTCGACCGTAAGTACTCAATATCGGCGTCGGTAAACTTCAGATTTTCGATGTAACGGACGATTTCTTCCAGGCCGCAGGCAATTGCGAAACCGCCCTGGTCAGGTATCGTCCGGAAGAATACGTCAAAATAGGCGATCGTGTCGCCGCGGCCCGCGCGCATATAACCGTTGGCCATCGTCAACTCATAAAAGTCGCACATCATCGTGTAATTGCTTTTATCCATGATTTCATCCTCCATGGAATCGTATTTATCGGGTAAAAATCATACCGGCCGCGCCGGTATGATTTTGTTTATTCCTGTTTGATTATTTTGGCGTCACCGTGCTTGACGAAGATCATCGTCACAAGCGCCAGCAACGTAAAGAAAAGGCTGTAGGGGAAGAGGGTACGCAAGTTGACGTTTTCCATTAGATAACCGGAGATGATCGGCGTCGCAATCTGTGCCGACATCGAGGCGGTGTAATAGAAACCGGTGTATTTACCGACATTGCTTCCCTTTGCCATCTCGACGATCATCGGATAGGAGTTGACGTTGATCATCGCCCAACCGATCCCGGCAAGCGAGAGCGTCGCGAAGATCAAAAACTTCGTCGACTTGTTGGCGATGATGCCCAGGGTGAAAGCAACGGCAAGAATGACGATTCCGATGATGATCGCCTTTTTCCGGCCGATCTTACTGGATATGATTCCGATCGGCAGGAACGCGACCATCGCGACGCCATGAGCGACCAGAAGCGCCAAGGCGAAATGGAGGTCAAGCACCTGCTGGGCATAAACGGAGAACTTGGAGATCGCGGCGTTGTATCCCATGAACCAGAAGACGATCGAAGCGAGGATCAGGAAGAAACTCTTCTTGACTTCCTTCGGCATCGGTGCCGGTTTTCCCTCCGGCTCATCATCATCTTCTTCAACGAGTCCGTAAAGTTCCTTCTCTTTATTGACTTTTTCGATAAGCAATGGTTCCCTTACTTTTATCAGGAAGATGATCAGGCAGATTACCATTATCCCCGACACGATCAGGAACAAGGTCACATAGCTTTCATAATCCTTGGCCAGGAAGTTCGACATTGCCAGGAATAACGCACCGCCGACCGACCCCATGAAGTTGATGATGGCGTTCGCCTTACTTCGGAGCGGTTTGAGCGTCACATCCGGCATCAATGCCACCGCCGGACTTCGATACGAGGCCATGATCGTCAGGATAAGAAAGATCACGAGCAGGAAACACACGAAATTAGCCAGATTCCCTTTCGTCACTTCGAACACCATCGCCTGCTGGGCTTTGAGGGCGTCTTTTTCTTTCTCATAGATCACGCCATTAAATTCGTACTTTCCATCCGGGGTTTCCTCGATCGTTTCCGTAGTGGGAATCCCGGCTTCCTTGACTTTGCTTTGCTGGTTGGCGTCGAAAATGGCGATGGCGGGAATGAGGATCGCCGACAGGATTATCCCCAAAAAAATATACGGGGTTCTCCGGCCGAAGCGCGTCTTCGTCTTATCCGATAACGTCCCGAATAACGGTATCAGGAAAAGGGCCAGGATGTTATCGAGCGCCAGTAACACGCCGGACCAGAAATGCCCCAGCCCGTACGAGTTGATCGCCATTTTCCCAATGATGGCGTCATACAGGCTTCCAAACATGCTGATAACGAAAAAAGCTAAACCAATGTAAAACACTTGTTTGACGTTTAGTTTCATTCTCTCTTTCCTTGTCCACACATATTTTTTATTATTATACTTTACCGCGGAAATAAAAACAAGCGTTAATGCAAATATTCATGTTTTTTCCGCAATTTCACCCTTCCCGGTTACCGACGCAACTTAATAAAAAAGGGCGCTTCAGGAGAAGCGCCTAGTATTTTGATAAGTCTTCCATGAAACAATGCTGGTGGGCTGGCGCCAACCCGTAGAACCCTTCGGCATACAGTTTGCCGATTTTCTGCCCGAGCGAGTTCGCCTTGTAATAAAGATATAACTTAACGCTGTCAAACGATTCGTCGATCTGGCTCATATGGCAGAGAATCGCCGCGATTTTCGCGTCCATATCCGCCTCAGATACAGAAACGATGACATTTGGCCGGTGGGTGAAATAATAGAACAGGTTGACAGGCGCAGAAAGCGGCTCTTTGCCTTCGATCCCGTAGCGCTGCATGGACAGGCGGAATTTGGCCACAATGAGCGCCGCCACCGTCGCCCGGCCGCAGTTGAGATGGTCGGGATGCGTTTCCGTCGGGAGCAGCGGATCGGGGGCGAACACGCTGTCAGGACGGACCGCGAGGATTTTTTCGGCGATAGCTTTCACCAAATCGTGAAACTGGTAGATTCCGCTGTCGGGAAACGGCAGGATTTCCACGGACAAAACCCCCATTTGCGCCGCCGCTTCCGCGCTTTCCTGCGCGCGGATTTCCTTCAGCTTTTCGCTCGTCATATCCGGATCGTTCGATCCGGCTCCGCCGTCGGTGACTATGAGGTAATGGACTTCCGCACCGCCGTCTACTAACTTTTTCACGGTCGCGCCGCACCCGAACTCGATGTCGTCGGGATGCGGACCAATTAACAGGACCGTTTTCGCCTTCATCGGGTCAGGAAGCGGTACAAGGGTCATTAATGTTTCAAAATTCATATTTCCTCCAATCACTTTCAAACTAAATTATACCATTGATTGGGACAAATGTAAAGTTTGCGGGCAAAGAACCTCTGAAAGCGGCTTAACTGGGTTTCACGGCCTTGATCATCAGTTCGCTAATCTTCCGGGAAAATTCCGCCGGATTTTCCAACGGGAATCCCTCGATCAACAAGGCCTGATCATAAAGCAACTTCGCAAACTCATCAAACATCGGGTCATTCGCATTATAAAGATTTTCAATCGCCGTAAACACCGGATGATTGGGGTTGAGTTCGAGCACCTTCGAGGCCTTGGGTTTATCCTGATGCGGGAGGTTGGCGATCACTTTCTCCATTTCCAGCGATATCCCCTCCTCGCTCACCAGGCATACCGGCGACTCCGTCAGACGTTTCGAAAGGACGACGTTCGTGACCTTATCTTTAAGGATTTCCTTCATCTGATCGAGGAGCGGCTTTTTGTCTTCGGACAGATCCTGGAGTTTCTTCTCATCCTCCTTGGACAACAGGTCCAGATCGCCCTGGTTGATCGACTTTACCTTCTTGCCTTCGTATTCGTAAAGCACCTGCATCGCGAATTCGTCGATGTCGTCGGTAAGGACCAGCACGTCGTAACCCTGTTTCTTGACGATGTCCATCTGCGGCATCGCCAACACCTGTTCGCGCGTCTTCCCGGACGTGTAATAGATATATTCCTGCTCCCTCGGCATCGCCTCGAGGTAATCCTTGAGGGTGATGTGATCGTCCTGGTTGACCGAACGGAAGATCAGAAGATCCTTGAGCAGGTCCTTCTTCATCCCAAAGGCGTCATACACCCCGTATTTGATGTTCACGCCATAGGCTTCCCAGAACTCCTTGTATTTCTCCCGCTCGTTTTTCAGCATGTCCTTCAGCCGGCTTACGATTTTCTTTTCGACATTATCGGCGATCTTCTCAAGTTCCTTACTCTTCTGCAGTATCTCGCGGCTGATGTTCAGCGAGAAATCGCTGGAGTCGACCAAACCCTTGATGAAACGCAGGTAATCGGGAACGAGCTCCTTGCATTTCTCCATGATGAAGACGCCCTTGGAGTATAACTGCAGGCCCTTTTCGTAGCGTTCCGAATACAGGTCGTACGGCGGCTTTTTCGGGATATAGACGAGGGCGGTATAATTGACCGCGCCCTCGACGTTGATGAAGATCGTCGCAATTGGATCGTTGGCGTCGAAATACTTCTGACGGTAAAAGTCGTTCAGTTCTTCCTCGGTGACGTCGGCCTTCCGTCTTTTCCAGATCGGCGTCATCGAGTTCAGGGTCTCGATTTCCTCGACCTCGTCGTACTTGCCGGAGACCGGCTTGCCTTCGTCGTCAAGCTTCGGGACCGACTTCTTCACCTTCATCCGGATCGGATAGCGGATGTAGTCGGAATATTTCTTCACGAGCCGCCTGATATTGTATTCCTCAAGAAACTCGTCGTAGTTTTCCTCTTTCCCGTTCTTCCGCAAATACAGTGTCACCGTCGTTCCGACCGGCAGGTCGGCGACCTTGTCAATCGCGTAGGTCTCAGTGCCGGACGAGGTGAACAGGTATCCATCCTCACTGAATGGCGACTTGGTCCTGACCTCGACTTTGCTTGCGACCATGAAAGCGGAGTAGAAACCGACGCCGAACTGGCCGATGATGTCGATCGCTTCCTTGTCGGTCTTGTTCTTCAGTTTCTGCATGAACTCGAGCGATCCGCTTTTCGCGATCGTCCCGAGGCTGTCGATAAGCTCGTCGTAGGTCATGCCGATCCCGTTATCGGTGATGCTCAGGGTCCGTTTCTTTTTGTCCAGGGAAATGAAGATCTCGTAATCGTTCGTCTTCGGCAGGCGCTCGTCCGTCAGCGACAGGTAATGATAGCGGTCAATGGCGTCCGAGGCATTGGAAATCAACTCGCGGAGAAAGATCTCGCGATTCGTGTAAATCGAGTTGATCATCAAATCCAGAAGTCGTTTCGATTCGGTTTTGAATTCTCTTACTTCAGCCATATGTTACCTCCGTTATAGATCGGTTGTTTTTTTATGATGCATTATTATTATACTCCCTTTCTATTAGCACTGTCAAGTGTTAAGTGCTAACGAATATGTATTATTTGCCTAAATACGGAAAACATACAAAAAAAAACAAGCTTGCGCTTGTCTTCAAAAAATTTGATATAACACCAACCCGAGCAGGGCGGAAATGATGATCAAAAATACCGGACTGATGCGTTTACAAACCGCCTTAAGCGTATACATCATAAACATGATCGCGATGCCGACAAGGTCGACGTTTTTAAAATCGTAGACGCCGCCAAGGAAGTTGTTGTTTATAAGCCTCAGCACGACGGCGAAAAGCAGACCGACGATGACGGGTTTGACGCCATCGAGCGCCCACTGGACCTTTTTATATTTTAAGAAATCCTGAAGAAACCGGGCGATCAGGCAGATGATGATAAAGGAGGGCAAAACGACCCCCGCCGTCGCCATTACCGAGCCCAGGATTCCGGCCCGGCTCTGACCAATGAAGGTGGCGATGTTGACGGCGAAGGGACCAGGCGTCGACTCGGAAATGCCGATGAAGTTATAAAGTTCCGCGCGGGTGATCCAGCCGCGCGCGACCACCTGTTCCTCGATCATCGGAATCATCGCATATCCGCCGCCCAGGGTGAACAAACCGATGATGAAGAAAACGAAGAAAAGCTCCAGATAGATCATTTCCGGCCCTCCTTTTCCTTATAAAGGAACATTTGCGAGAGGAGGCCGACGATCAACCCGAAGGCGATCAGGCAGATGGTCAGGAAGCGGAACTCGATAAAAACGCTCAGGAAGAAGGCGAGAGCAATCAAGAAATAGGCGATCGCCGTTTTCGGCGTCTTCTTGAAAATCTTCAGCGCCGCATTGAAAATCAACACCGTGACGCCCGCCCGCAACCCCTTGAAAAGATTGATCACATGGGGGTTGTCCATGAAGTTCTCGAAGAAAAGGGCGATCAGGGTGATCACCGTGAACGCCGGCAGCACCACCGCAAGCGTCGCGAGCGCTGCGCCCAGGAAACCACCGATCTTATATCCGACGAAGGTCGCGGAATTGACGGCGATGACGCCGGGCGTCGATTCCGCGATCGCCAGCATGTCCACCATTTCTTCGTCGGTAAGCCATTTCTTCTTCTCCACGATCTCATGCTGGATCAGGGGGATCATGGCATAGCCGCCGCCAAAGGTGAAGGCGCCGATTTTTAAAAACGAAAGGAAAAGTTCAAGCCTTTTCCCCATTCTCATTCGCCCCCGTACATACGGTAGATGATGGCGTTGACGAATTTTTGCGGGAGTAGACGGTTCAGGAATACCAGCGTTTTATATTCGAAACCGACAGTCACCTTCAGGGGCGGGTTGCGTCTTTTGAGCACCCGGTGGATCGTTTTCGCGACGGTCACGGGATCCTTCCCTTCCTGCTCGTCCTTTTCCATTTTCGCGATCGATTTTTCCACCCGGTCTTTGTATATTGCGTCGCCCTCATTGGTGACGCGGTTCGCGGTGAACGAGGTCTTCGTATCGCCGGGAAGCACCGTCGTCACTTTGATGCCGAAGGGTTTCAGTTCCATGGCAAGGCCCTGGGTCAGGGCGTGAACTGCGGCCTTGGTCAGCGAATAGAAGATCTGGAAGGGGATGATCAGGTCGCCGGCGACGCTACCGATGTTGATGATCTTGCCCCTGGTTTCCCGGAGCCGCGGGATCGCGGCCTGACAGACGTTGACGACGCCGATGATGTTGACGTCGATTATTTTCTTAATGTCTTCCGGGGTAGCGTATTCCACCGGACCGCCGATGCCGACGCCGGCGTTGTTGATGACGGCGTGGATATCGCCTTCGATTTGGGCGAACGCGGCCGCGACCTGCGCCCGGTCGGTGACGTCGCAGGAAATAAAGTTGATCGGCGAGTTTTCCGCCGCCCGCCGCGACAGCCCGTACACCTTATACCCCCGCGCCGCCAAGTATTTCCCCGTCGCCAGTCCAATTCCCGAGGAAGCCCCGGTAATAACGATCGTTTTCTCTTTCAATTCAATCACCTTTATACATTATACTAAATTACATTCCCTGAAAGCAAGCATATTATACATCGCGATGAAAAATCACGAAAATAAAAAAGCGAAGCCACAATATCGGCTTCGCCTTGATTATCCCCTTTATTCCCTGACACGCATGTTTATTCATTCGCTATACTTTTTCACCAGGTCAAGAAACTCGCTTTTATAATCGTCGTTTTCGACGCAATCAAGTCCGGAAAGGCGTTCGATGATCGCTTGATAAGAAGCATTGCCCTTGTATGCCGATTCGTGCAATAACAAGCCGAACTCGACGACGCCGCTTATGAACAGGATGTCTTCCGAAGGAACGGCATTTATATGGTTCTCATTAACCGAAAGAGTAACTTCCTTCGCGGTGCCGTCGTCGGGCGACTTGAAGCGGACCGCGACCTGGAGCCAGTCATCTCCCAGTACGCTTTCGATGTCTTCGTTTTCGTTCAAGGTGATCTCATAGACGGCAGTCGCGACATGGCCGGCGCCGATTTCCCCGGCATCCGTTTTCTCGTCCTTGAATTCCTCGTCGGTCAACAGCTTGTTTTCATAACCGATCAGGCGATACTGGCTTACATAACGCGGGTTAAAAGTAACCTGCGCCTTGGCGTCCTTCGCCACGACGTTCAGCGTCCCGCCGATTTCCTCGACCAGGACCTTCCGCGCCTCGTTGATCGAATCGATGTAGGAGTACTTGCCGTTGCCGTTTTGGGTGATGATTTCGAGTTTGTCGTCGCGGAGGTTGCCATCTCCAAAACCCAATACGGAAATATAGATGCCGCTTTCACGTTTTTCCTTGATAAATTCCTTCAGTTGTTCATTATTGGTGATACCGACGTTGAAATCACCGTCGGTGCCGAGGATGATCCGGTTGTTCCCGCCTTCAATGAAGTTTTCGGCCGCGACCTCGTAAGCCAGTTCCAGAGCCTTTGATCCGTGCGTGGATCCGGCCGCCTGTAAATCCTCAATGATATTGGAAATGAGAAACTTTTCAAAACCTTTCGCGCCGTTAAGGCGGACATCGACGCCGCTCGCGTAGGTTACGATCGAAACCGTGTCGTCATCGTCGAGCGTCTCGACGAACAACTTGAACGCTTCCTGCATCAGGGGCAGTTTATTATAAGTGGACATTGATCCGCTGATGTCAAGCAGGAAGACCAGGTTGTTCTTCCTGGGCGTGACGATTTCCAGTTCCTCGGCCTTGACGCCGATCGTAAGGAGCTTGTTCGTCGCATTCCAGGGGCAGTTCATGATTTCCGCAGATATCGCCAATCCCTCACCAGCATTGGGAGCTAGATAATCGTAGCGGAAATAGTTGACCATTTCCTCGATTTTCACGGCGTTTTTCGGGATCGTTACCCCGGCGTTTATCATGCGCCTGATATTGGCGTAACCTGCCGTCGAAGTATCCAGGGCGAATGCAGAGGTGTTCTTCACGCTCGTGTCGATAAACTCGTTTTCCTTGATTTCGAGATATTGTTCTCCTTCAGGCGCGAGCGAATAATAGTCATAATAATTTTTGTTATCGCCACCCGGGCCGTCACAGCCAACAAACACGAATAAAAAACAAACGAAGGCAAAAAAACACAATGCTTTTTTCATTTAATCCTCCTTACTTATATTACGTTCGACCATGGTTAATTATTGGTCGCTTGCCATTGGCATTCCTTCTGTTGTACAATCGCGGCCTTATACGAAAAAAGGCGCAGTACGACTCCGCCTTTAATTTTCTTTCATCGGTGATTTCAATTGATCAAAGTAATTTCGCCGGAATTGTACTCGATGGGCACGCCGTTAATATCGATCAAAATGTTCCCGTTCTTAAGTATCGCAAGCACGCGGCCGCTCTTACTTACGCTAAAGTCGCTGAAGACGACCTCCCGCCCGATCAGGCACGAGTTCTCCGCGCAGATGTCGGCATAGCGGTGGTTCCCGTCTTTGAACTTCTTATAGAAAACATCAAGGTTTTTAAGCACCGCAGCGCGCAAGGCCTCGACATCGCCATCGACTCCGGTAAGGAGCCTGAGCGACGTCGCTTTTCCTTCCAGTTCCGGCGGAAAGACCGTGGTGTTGACATTAACGCCGACGCCGATGATCAGGCAGTCGAGGTTGTTGGTGCCGATGATTGATTCCAGCAGAATGCCGGCGACTTTCTTCCCGTCCGCGACGATATCGTTCGGCCATTTGATCAAGACGTCGGGAACAAGTCTGCGCAAGGTTTCAAAAACGGCCGCGGCCGTAACCAAACCAAGCCGGAAGATCTCCCCGACCCGCAGATCCTCTTTTATCAGCACCGATAACGCGAGATCGCGTCCGGAATACCATGTCCGGTTAAAGCGGCCCCGACCGGCGGTCTGCCGGTCGCACGTCACCGCCGTCCCATGCGTAAGTTCCCGGTAATGCTCCTTAAGATAGAGGTTGGTGGACGTAAGGACGGGAAAATGGATGATTTTCTCCCCAAACATACGACACCGCATCAAGCGATAGTAAGGAGGGGCTGTTGATTGGCGACGGTCTGGCCTTTGGCGACAAGGATTTCCTTGATCACGCCGGACGCCGGAGCGACGATGTTGTTTTCCAGTTTCATCGCTTCCAGAACGATCACCGTTTCACCGCGGTTAACGCGCTGGCCGGGTGCGACCTTGATTTCAAGAATCGTTCCCTGCATCGGCGCGCGCAAAACCTGGGCTCCCGCCGTCGGTTCCGGCGTGGGCGCGGGTTTTTTCTCCTCGGCCTTTTCGGCCTTGACCGTTCCTTCCGTTTCGGTCACGCTTTCCAATTCAACTTCATAAACCTGTCCGTTTACTTTTACGCGATATATTTTCATATGGCTTGTGGCGCCGGGGGCGACGCCATCCTCCTTTCATTTTATCCCTTAGTTTATCAGATATGCAGGTTGATTTCGTAGACTTCCGCCGGGCTTTCCTTGGGTCGGTATTTGTTTTCCAGGAACTTGACGGCGACGCTTTCGAACAAGGCGATCGACAACACGTCCTCGTCGCTATGGGTCAGTTCCTTATACTTTTCCCTGTACACCTCAAACTGCGGTTCCAGATCTTCCGCCGGGCGGTATTCGATGACCTTGTCGGCGCCGATGATGCGCCGGCGCAATCCCTCATCGATCAGACCAGGCGCGGCTCCGTATTGACCGCGCAGGTAATCCTTGATCTCTTCGGGAACGAGCTTGTACCGTTCCCCGGTCAAGACGTTCATCACCGCTTGGGTCCCGACCATCTGGGACAACGGCGTCACCAGCGGCGGATAGCCGAGGTCGGCGCGGACAGCCGGAACCTCGCGCAGCACTTCCTCATAGCGGTCGCTGGCGCCCTGGTTCTTAAGCTGGCTCATAAGGTTGGACAGCATCCCGCCCGGAAGCTGGTATTGCAGGATCAACGGGTTCACCATCAGGGCCTTGGGATCGAGTTGACCACTCGCGAGGTATTTGTCGCGGACGGATTTGATTTTCTCGGCGGCCGCGTTCAGCCGGTCGAGGTCAAGTCCGGGGTCGTATGGCGTTCCCCGCAGTATGTATTGGAATGATTCCGTCGGCGGCTGGCTCGTACCGCTCGATAACGGCGAGAGGGCCGTATCGATGATGTCGACGCCGGCTTCGATCGCCTTCATGTAGGTGGCGTGGGCGACCCCTGCCGTGCAGTGCGAGTGCAGTTCGATGGGAATGCCGACGTTGGCCTTCAGTTCCTTAACGAGGCGGTATGCGTCCTCCGGAAGCAGCACGCCGGACATGTCCTTGATGCAGAGCGAATCGGCGCCCATCGCCTCGATCTTCTTCGCCAGCGCCACGAAGTACTCGACGGTGTGGATCGGGCTCGTAGTATAGCAGAATGCGACCTGGCAATGACCGCCGTAACGCTTGGTGGCGGTGACGGCCGTCTCCATGTTGCGCAGATCGTTAAGGGCGTCGAATACCCTAATGATGTCGATCCCGTTTTCCAGCGATTTTTTCACGAACATCTCGACGATGTCGTCGGGATAATGCTTATAGCCCAGGATGTTCTGCCCGCGGAAGAGCATCTGCAGTTTTGTGTTTTTGCATACTTTGCGGATCTGGCGCAGCCTTTCCCACGGGTCCTCGTTCAGGAAACGCAGGCACGCGTCAAAAGTGGCGCCACCCCAGACCTCGATGGCATGATATCCGGCCGCGTCGAGGTCAGGCAGGATCGAAAGGATCTCCTCCGTCCGCATCCGCGTCGCGAACAACGACTGATGGCCATCGCGCAGGGCGGTATCGACTATTTTAACACCCATTCTCATATCTCCTTGGTTATATTTCTTCGACGACCTTGCGAATGGCCGCCAGGCCTTCGCCGGGGATCTGGTTGAACTCGTCGAGTTTGCTTATGTATTCAAGGCGGTCGTTCATCCGCGCCTTGACCGATTGCAGGTATTCCGGATCGTCAAAGTCGGGAACGAAACCCTCGATCGGCATGTATTCCAGATCGCTGAACGGACCGAAGGGAACAAATTTGGCTTTGTCATTGACGATATCCTCGATCAGCCCGAGCGTCACGGCCGGGGTGATCTTCTTGTCGAGGAAATAACCGGTGTTGATAATATAGCAGGCTACGCCCCGCTCCGCGAACAATTGTTTGAACTTGTTGTAATCGCGGGCCAATGGATATAGCCGGAAAGGATTGGCGTAGGGAACGATGACAAGCTTGTTCGGGTCTTCGCCGGGAACGTATTCCGCCGACGTCCGCTTCGTCGCAAGCGTCGCCCCCATCACCGAAGCAAGTTCGGGCGCGTTGACCTTGAGAACCGGCGGTAAGGTGCCGTCCTTCATGATCCAGAAGATCGCATCGCACGGATGATCGAACTTGTAAATGCGGTTCGGCGTCGCGAATTTCGATTTGATCGTCCGGCCGTTACCGTTGCGGATGTCTTCGGTGACGAGCACGACCTTGCCGTGATCATCAAGCGTCGCCCCGCAATTCTGCACGGTCACGAAATATTTCGTCTGCTCGTTCGTCAGGGGATAATCCTGGGTCTTATCGAAATATGACTGTTCCAGACATATCGAGGAGGCATCGTCATTGGATATGATGAAGGCGTCATCATGCAGGACGACGGTGTCGAACTTCCCGTCGTGGTTCGAGAGGGTAATCGTCGATTTCCCCGATCCGGAAAGACCGAAAACGCCGATGACCTTCTTCTTCCCGCCGGGCAGGTTGAATTGCTTCTGGCCGCCATGGCAGGCGGTATAGCCGTTACGCTCCGCAATCGTCCAGGCCAGCGTCAGCGTGCCCTTTTTATGCTCACCGAAATAGCGCATCCCGAACAGGCAGGCGCAGTTGTTCTCGGCATCGAACAAGGCAAGCCCGTTGGGGAAATCATCGGGATAGAAATCGGGATCGGAGTAGATGAAGATGTCTCCTTCGGGAAGTTTGCGGGACTGCTCATACATCTGCGTATACTCGTCGTCGACGATCTGGAAATTGAGCAGCCAGGAATACAAAGTATTTTCATATCCTTCCGGTACCACGAGGTGCGCTTTCAGCATGAAATCGGGATGCAAACCGATATATACCTGGGCGCTGTACATTTTCTTCTGGCGGGCGCGGAAGACCGTCTCCCGGATCAAATCGCTAAAATACTCGCGATTGTCATTATCAACAAGCCGGCGTAATTTCGCCTGACGGCCGGTGATCTTCCCGTCGTTAAATAACAAGACCCTGGCGTCTCCCGGCAAGCCTAGTTCCGCCGCCCTTTCCACCGGCATATCGGTTACGATGGTGCCGGGCGCGTTTTTCGCCAGTTCGTATGCTTCTTTCATCGTCTTGACCGGAATGACGTTATTGCCATAAAAGACTGATTCAATCGTCGTCCTGATCCGGTTGTAAAGTTTCGGAGTCTTGCTTCCGATTAGTTCCTTGCTTAAATTGCTGATCGTTGCCATATTAACACCTCCCGTAAACAGGTAATTTTGCGTATGCGCGGATTATGTCGTAATCCGAATATTTCAAGAATTATTTTAACACAAAGCAAAGGCAAATTCAATCAATACGAAACTTAAACGGTTGCATTATCATATGCATTAAAAACGAACCCGTACATTATTCTTGCATAAATTCCTTCAGTCATTACTCTTTTTGATTGATATCGCCAACGCAGATTAACGATTACCGCCTTTCTTGATGTCATTTTGCCTTCACAATGTCAAAATAATGCGTTTTTATCTATTATTTATATATTTTTTTGTTTAATAATTGTTTATAAATGGTATAATAACTATGGTGATTAAAAATGACAAAAACCTTAAAGCAGTACCAGGAACTCCGGGACAAAATTAACGCCTACCGCTATGCGCTGTCCGTCATCAGCTGGGATTCGGAAACAGAAGCGCCCGCCGGCTGTTTCGAACACCGGGCCCGACAAATCGGCGTCTTGAGCGCTGAACTGTATAAGTTTCAGACGGCGCGGGAAACGGCCTTGATCGTCAATCGTTTATATAAAAATCGCAACGAACTTGACCCCGTCTTGAAACATGAAATCGAGCAGTTCAAACGGAGTCTGACGAAGATCAGGAAGATTCCGATGACAGAGTTCGTTGAATACAGAAAACTGATAGCGGTAAGCACGAAGATCTGGGAAAAAGCGAAGAACGCGGCCGATTTTTCCTTGTTTCAGCCTACCCTGGAGAAGATCGTTGCTTTCCGGAAGAAATTCGTCAAATACCTGGAAACGAAAAAACTTAAGGGCTACGATGTGCTCCTTGACGACTTTGAGAAAGGATACAAGACCAAGGACTACGACGCCTTCTTTTCCGTATTGAAAGCAGAACTTGTCCCGTTCATCAAAAAAATCACCGCCCGCAAGCTCGAATACGACGACTCCTTCCTCAAGCAATCCTTCCCGATTGAAAAGCAAAAGGCGTTCCTTGATTACCTGGAAACGGTATTGCAATATGACAGAACCCGCGGCTTACGCAAGGAAAGCGAGCATCCCTTCACTTCCGGAATCAGCACGACCGATGTCCGCTACACCGTGCATTACTACGAAGACGACTTCACTTCCGCCATTTTTTCCGCCATCCACGAACTTGGTCACGCGATATACGAACAGCAAGTGAGCCGCGAACTGGAAAACACGATGGTAGCGGGAGGCGGATCGATGGCCCTGCACGAATCGCAATCCCGCTTCTATGAAAATATCATCGGCCGCAGCAAAGAATTCTGGAAACAACATTTCCCCGTCCTGAAGAAAACCTTTAAGAAAGAACTAAAGGGCGTAAAACTCAGAGACTTCCATCGCCACATCAACACGGTCAAGGCCTCATTGATCAGGACGGAAGCGGACGAACTGACTTATCCGATTCATATCATGATCAGGTACGAAATTGAAAAAGGCCTGTTCTCCGGACAAATCGAGGTCAAGGACATTCCCGCCATCTGGAACGCCAGGGTCAAGGAATACTTGGGCATCGACGTGCCCAACGACCGCCTCGGAGTGCTGCAGGATATCCATTGGGCGTCGGGTCTGTTTGGGTACTTCCCCACCTACGCCTTGGGTTCGGCTTACGCGGCGCAGATTTACCGGACGATGAATAAGGATTTCAATGTCCTTAAGTCGCTTAAGAATAAAAATACCGAAGAAATTAACCTGTGGCTGAAGAACAACCTCCACCAGCACGGCGCATCGAAAGAGCCCAAAGCCCTGTTCAAGGCGGTGGCCCGGGGGAATTTCCAGCCGAAATATTACCTGCGCTATCTAATCCGGAAATACTCGAAAATATACCAACTTGACAAACAATAAGAAAAGCTAAGAGACCACATTCTCTTAGCCTTGATAGACTAAAAGACCGCAAATGCGGTCTTTTTTGTTTTAACGCTTACCGACCAGTTGGGGTCCACGAATTAAAATCAGGGTCGAACTGGCAATACGAATAAGAGCAGTAATCACGAAGGGTTGTTTTTTTATCCGCGTATTGCACTATCTGGATATAATAATAACCGGTTGTGCTGATGATGACATCAATCAATTCGGTGTTGCTGTAAGACGATCGCGACGCGGC
>DGDS01000031.1 GCA_002385575.1 Caryophanales bacterium UBA3946
GACGTCGACGCCATCCATTTTGATGATTATTTCTATGCGAACGGGGTCGACGATGCGGCGACGCGCGCCAAGTACAATACCACCGGGTTATCGATTGCAGATTTCCGCCGCCTTCAGGTCGACCTTTTCATTGAACAACTTTCAAATGAGTTGCGAGCCTTCAATGAGCGCACCGGTAGGGTGGTCCAGCTTGGCATCGCCCCGACGGGAATCTATCGAAACGGCAGTTACACATCGACCTACACCTACGACGAAAACGGTAATCTAACCTCGCCCGTCGGCTCAAACACCGGCGGTTTCGCCCACTATGGCGATTATCTGTACTGCGACACGAAGAAATGGATCGACAACGAATGGATCGATTACATCCTCCCCCAAAGTTACTGGGGATTCGAACACAGTACCGCCGGGTACGCCGACGTCATGGACTGGTGGGACAAGGTCGTGGAACACAAAGACGTCAACCTTTATTCCGGAATGGGTGTTTACATGATTGATGGCGGCACCTGGTCGGGGCGGCTGCGGGAAGCGCTGAACCAGATCAAATACGGCGCGAAACTGAAGAACGTGCAAGGTCACTGCATCTATTCCTACAAACACCTGAAATACGCCTATCAGGGAAGCGGCGAATACGCGCAAAACTTCCAGGCTGTTAAGAACGAAGCCTGGAAACGCAAGGCGATCATGCCGGAGATCAGGAATTACGATCCGGTCGTACTTCCGGCGGTGGAAAACCTCACGATCGCGGAAATCGGCGCGCACAACGTGCTTTCCTTCACCAATAACCCGCAGGCAAAGTTCTACGTCATTTACCGGAGCTTACAACCGATCACCTATGCGCCCGAAGAGGTCTACGACATCATCGGTGGTCTCAACGACGCCGAGACCGTGACCTACACCGATTCGGATGCCGGCGAATATTTCTATGCGGTCCGGCCGCTCTCGCGGACCAATACCCTGGGCGCCGGGGCGACCGTGAAAAAAGCGAACCTTTCGATTTCCTATCTTTACGATGATGAAAATGAAATCATGGTCACGGACATCACGACCTATGGAAGCGCCTATGTCCATGACTTTACCGTCCGCGAAGGCTATGACTTCGTTTACTGGGTTGTAAACGGCGTCGTGCGCGACGACCTGCCTGCCGATTGCGAGTTTACCGTGACTGCGAACATGAACCTCCAGGCGGTCTTCCGTCCCGCCAACAAGCACATCGTATTGTTCATCGACTCGAACGGCGCCCTGATCGCGACCAGGTACGTCGATCCCGGCGCCAGCGCCACGCCGCCGACGGATTTGCCGGACAAGCCGGGATTAAGGATTGCCGATGTTCCCTGGAAGACCCGTGACAACATCACCGACCTGACCAACATCACTTCCGATCGCGTGTACGTCCTCCAATACGAACTGGATAACGACGCCGTCTACACGCTCACCCTTGACGGGGAGATCAGCGGAACTTACCATTACAACCAGATCGCGACCGTCACAACCCCCGTCGAAAAGGACGGCCTTCCTTTCAGTCACTGGGAGGAAGCCGGCCGGATCGTCAGCTACCGGACGTCGTTTTCCTTCACGATGCTATCCGACCGGAGTCTGACGGCCGTATACGGGACGGCTGATGAAAAATCCCTCATCACGATGGGGGGAATGATGCGACTGCGAGCTGCCTATTACTCGTTCCTTGGCCGGATCGAACTTCTCGACGGCTATGAACTGATCGAGGCCGGATACCTGATTGCTTCGGGTAATGGGGTTCCGGTGATGGGCGATGCGACCGTGGAAGCAGTCCCGGTCCCGAAATTCAACGCCGTGACCGGCGAATTCCTGATGAGTTTCCCCGAATCCCTGTTCGCAAGAATCAACGCCATCCGCGCGTATCTCGTTGTGCGTTCCGATGACGGCGATATCGAAGTCCATTACAGCGATTACTGTCATTTCGAGGATCAGGAAGAACGCGACGCCGAACGGGAGCGGCTTACCGCATACCTTGCGGGCATCCCCGAACAGATTCTCGTCAATTATGACCTCAATAACGACGATTTCTGCTGGGAGTACAAAGAAGGCGAAGACCAGTCGATCTTCGATCTTGAAACCGGCGTGCTCTTGAAAAGACCGATGACGCAGGCAGTCAGGACCTTCGTGGTCTCGTCGCGCCGGTATCCGGGCGTCCAGGCCGAACATCGCATCAACTTCGGAATGACTCCGGAAGGGGTCGTGGCGTCGATCAATGGTAACGAGACGACTCCGGCCGATCCCGAAGCCTACAATGTCTCGACTTATTACCAGAAGCCGTTTACCGGCTACACGCTCTCGTTTACGCGAAGCGGGGTAGAATATCGGCATTACGCGGTATATCATCTGGAAATCACCGACCAGGCCGCCAATCTAAAACCGTCCAAATCGGCCGGAAGCATCGGCATCCTTTACGTAAACAAAACCGGCGCTGATCTGACGGTGACGGTTACGCAGACCCATGTGACTAACAGCAGCGCCTACACCTCGCCCGTCATCAATGCCGACGGGGTAGTGATCGCCATCATCGGTGCCTATAACGACGCGACGACGGTGACGATCCCCAAGGACGGCACGCTATGGGCGCCCGCCTATCTTGACGGCCCGGTCGCCGGCAACGCCAACTCCGCCAACATTAACGTAAAAACGATATGGCAGGTCGGAGACGTCATCACGATCGAAAAAGGCATCCTCACGCGGATGTATCCGGACCTGGACGGAGCCGAACTTAGCGGAAGCGATAAATTACCGCCCCTGCATTGGAACAGTTCCAATCCGGCCGTCATCGCCAGCGACGGTACGATCACGCCCGACCCCCTGGCCGATACGGAAGTAACGCTCACGGCCGTAATTGGCGCTAACGGAGAATCGGAAGCAATAACGGTTATCGTGAAAAAACAGGATTGACATAAAAACAAGCCCTGCCGCAGACTAGCGGCAGGGCTTTTTATGAGATATTTAATTCGTTTTCTTAGTCATTCCCGGAATCCGGAACGATATCCATGACATAGCGGACCTCGAGGATGTCCTTACCGTAGTTGTCTACGAATTCCGTGCCGTCGTGCCGGAAGCCGAATTTTTCATAGCAACTCCGGGCGCGATGATTCTCCGCAAACGTCCATAACTCCGCCTTCCTGTATCCCATCTTCCGGATCTCCCCGATTCCCCAGCGCAACAGCATCGTTCCCAAACCCTGGCGCCAATACTCGGGATGGACGTATACACGCCAGATTTCGATCAAACCGGGCTCTTCTTTCGTGTGCCGGCAGGGACCAATGGATATCAACCCCGCGGGTTGAGCGTTTTTATACAGGATCGCGGTTTTCGGGGTCCCGGCCTGAAGTTCCTGGTAAAACCGTTCCCGGCGCCTTTCCGGGGAAAAGCGATCGCGCATGAATTCGTCGGGAACGAGGCCGCGAAAGCCCGTGCACAGCGCCACCGAATGGATTGCGCCGCATATTGCGGCGTCTTCAGGCACCGCATATCTGATTTCTATGTCGTTTTCCGTCATATCTTAACCTCGGGCGCCGCGCCGATGGTTTCCAGCACCGCAGCGATGATTTTCTTCAGAAACTTCTTATCAAAATAAAAATGATAACCGCTCAAATCCCGTTCCGTCGTCTTATTATTGACGGTGGTGCGCAGCCATGCGACGAGGCTGATCTTTTCGTCCACGGATTCGATGACGATCTCGCCGGTGACCACGAACGAGTTTAGTTCAACGAAACTCAAGGTAAACGCGCACTCGCCCGCATCAGTGAATCCGTAACTGTAAAGACATTTGGCGATGAGGTCAAGATTTTCCGGTGTGAAGGCGATGCCGGTATTCACGACCGTTCGCGGATGACGTCCCTGTCGGGCCGCCTTCGTGGCGGCGATGCTTTCGCGGATAATGATGGCCGGTATCAGGGCGAAGGCGGTTAAGAGCATCACTCCGCCCAGAATCGCGCAGGCAAGCGCGTACGCCCGGCCATAACCATGATCAGTCATAATTCCGATGTGCATGAAAGCCATGCATGCACCTAAGAGCAAGGCAAACATCCAGACGAATTGCGGGAACAGAGTGTGTTTGGTGACCCGGGCACGTACCGCCGCCTTGAGCCGGCGCTTGTCCAAAATCCCGTCGTCAAAAATTGGCCGGATTCCGGTCCGCCGGAAAGCCCGGTTGATATTCGAGTTCCGGTTGTCAGGATGGACAGGATAAAAATCGCATTCGATACCTTCGGCGCGAATGATTTCCTCAGCTTCCTCATAGTCGATATTGTAATATATGTCACGCGCCTTGACGAACGCGAACACGCGGCGGTTGTGGTTGAACTCGATTTCCGCGAAGGCGGCGCTTTCGATGTCGACGGCGCGCAGGGCGAACCGTAACCTGTTTTCCACTTCTTCCGGCAGCGGATACGGGGTGATGATGTCTGTATTGGCTACGGTCTCAAGTCCCGCGAAGGCGTACAATTCCTGATGCTTTTCCGCTTGCCATTCCTCCGGAGCAAGACTGGCGACGTCTTCATCCGCATAGGCTAGATATTTAGTCAAAAGGTCCATCGCCGACCCCGCATAGGCGAAGTTACGGGCTATGAGGCGGATCAGAAGCGGGACGCAGCGGTCATCGTAACGATTCGCGTAGATCAGCGCCTGACGGTACAGGGCGTTTTTATGGTTGGGATTTTCCGCAAGGACCTCGTCCATCACTTCCAGGCACTCATCATACCGATGAAGGTTGTAGAGCGCGCAACCATACGCGTAAAGCGAGATTCCCGGGTTCCCGTCTTCAAACGCCTCCACGACCTGTAGCGGAAACAGGTAAGCATAATACCGGTCAAATTCCCAGTCGGCCTTCACCCAATCATGTATGGCATCATCGGCCAACCGGTAGCATTCCCGCGCTTCCTCTTCTTCCGCCGCCGTTTGGGTGAAATCAACCCGGAAGGACAGGACCTCCTTCCCGAACCTTTTTCCAAGGGCGCGCTGACATTTCTTCCGCCAGACATCCTGATATTCCTCAAAGGAAGCAAGGAACCGTGAAAACAGCGCCTCATAATAATTCTTGGGCGGCGTCTCGCTTTGGTAGAAGTTATCGCTACCGAATGTCAGGGAATATAGGTCCTCGTGCATTGAAATCTTCGCGAAGGCGTTGACGTAATCCTGAGCATAACTGCTGGCCATCACGAACGCCTCGGCCCGTTCCGCCGCTGCTTCTCCCTCCGCAAATATCAATGCACCGCCGCGATCGGTGAGGACCTGCGCCAGGTTACGAGTCAAAAGGCGCGCCAGCGTCCCAGTCTGCCAGGTTTCAACCTTCGTAATGATGCTTTTGACGCGCGCTGGCGCCATCATCGCAAGCGCCAGTTCGCTTGCAAGCAGGGCGACCAGTTCGCCATACGCCAACAGACGCGGAAGGTTAACGCCGATCGCGATTATGAACTTGTTTCCGCGCCGGGAAACGGTAAGACGGCCGGTTAGTTCCAGGTAAAGCCGCCATTCGCGCCGCTCGCCGACAGCAAGCAACGCTTCCGCTACCGCCTCGTTCAATAACCTGAACTCGGACGGATGCAGAAGTATATCATATGGGACAGGATAAGGTATGAAATGGCCGCAATAAACGAACTGGAAAACAAGCAGGGCCAACCCCGGCAACAGTAAAGGATAAAAATGAAAGGCCATGCCGATGAAACCCGCCCCGGCGATGAAGGCGGCGATGAAAATAAGAACGTAATGCGCATACAGTAACGCATAGCGGCTTGCATAGGATTTCGCCGCATTTTCCGGACCGATGCCGCTTGCTTCCCGTTGTGATATCCATTCCCCGACCAGCGCCGCGTAACCGCCGTCGCTCATCTTCCTTCGATAAAAAATCCCGGCAAAAAGGTTGATTATAAGGGCGATTATGATGTAGGCAACCCCGCTGGCGGCGAGGACGGCGCTCAGCTTGTCTTTATAGCGGAGGAGCACCCCGGCGAGGATCTCCGCCCCCCAAAGAAGCGCGATTATCAGGCCGTATATGGCCTTCCGTTTATTTAACTTGTTTTTCATAGATTCCCCTCGACTAATGCTTTAAAATCTTCCATTTGTTTTTGTGTCTTGTTTCGAAAATTTTCCTCATTGACAGGCGGATCGTCCGCGAAAACAAATTCTGATTCTATCGTGAACACGACCTTCCCGTCTTCCTCGGTAAAGCGGTTCACGCAGCGGTTCCAAACGCCATCGATTTCATATATGACCACGAGTTCCCCGGGCAGATCGCACGATTCGATCGTTTCCTTCATCACGACCTCCCGGTCACCCAGATTATAACTGAACACCGTCTCGCTTCCCGGCGCCAGTGTCCGGCTCATGATCATTATTTCTAAAAACGATGCCGTCACTTTTTCGATAGCGGCGTCGATAACGACCGCGCATTGATACTTCATATGTTCCTCGTCTGTGCATTTTGCTTTATTATATCATTTATTTCTAAAAAAGAAAACCGCTGATTAGCGGTTTTCTTTACTATCTTTAGTAGCAATCATGCCTCATGAACTGGCTGACGACTCCCTGGGTCATGAAATCAGCCATCATGAGCGCCTGTCGTTCCATCTCGTCGAAGAGCCGGACGACCTCCGCGAAGCGGTTCTCGATAAACAGCGTCGCTTCTTCCATGACGAGATGCAAATGCTCGTAAAACATTTCCTGCCACCGTTTGAAACTCCAATACGGGTTAACCGAGGAAAGGGCCTGCGCCATGTCGTCGGCGTTTTTGAACCATGCGCGATTCAGTTCATTAAAACGCGCATCATCCCCGGCAATCGCCGTCTTAACCAGCTCCGCCGCGATCGTCAAATGATCCTTCATCAGCGCCGAAAACTCATGACCGAAGGCGGAACCGTAAAAACGCGCCAGCAGTTCGCCGAAATCCTCGGGATTCCTTAACAGGCGCGCAACCGCAAAATCAAGTTCCGGGTTTTCAAAGACGATGTCGGATATGACAATCCGCGTCCATGTGATGTGCTCCTCCCAAAGCATCCGGAAGGCGTTGTTCAGTTCGAGGATCTCCCGGTTTACCGGCAATGGTCCAGGAACAAGTTCCTTTACCCGGGCCGGGATGATGATGATCTGGCCGGGGACGAGGTTGTATTCGTTAAGATTCGGATTAGCGGCCCGTAAGGCGCCGATATCCACGCCGAAACGGTTTGCGATCATTAGCAGCGTTTCTCCGCCTTTCACGGTGTAATAATTACCATTCTGGCAATGACAATTCATAGTGCCTCCTTTCCTATTATATTATGCGAACGGATAGGAAAATGCCCCGTCTGAGAACAATGTGACCGAAGCGGTCAGAGGCTTGTGAAAGCAACGAAAAAGGTATTTACTTTTCCGGCGATTATGTTATAATATATCACGTATGTTATTATTTCCGGACTGCCATCAGGCGGCCGGTTGATGGATTTACTTCGGTTAAATCTTTTTTATTATTCACGAATACCGCATGCGGTTGCGTGAATGATGGAAAGGATGCGGAATTCCCAGGGGTTTACCCGGCGCTTACCGGGCAATTCCTCAGGTCGGGTCTATGCGCTTTTACTTACACTCTAAGTCTCAGTACTTATCAACAAGAAAGGATATGTTACTTATGAAACCTTGGTTTTTTTTCGCGGGCGCGATTCTGATCTCGGTTATCGCGTTCTTCTTCGCCGGATGGCTGTATGCCTGGGTAAATAAGCAGCCCTCCAGCAATAAAAAAATCGCGACCATCGGCAAATACATCCGTCAAGGCGCGAATACATTTCTGAAAAAAGAATACCAGGTATTGGCGAAGTTCGCCGGCGTCGCGGCCGTTCTGATCTTCGTGTTCCTTCCGGAACCGATCTGGAAGAGCAAGGTCCTGGATAACGTCACGATCGCCCTTGCCTACATTTTTGGCACGGTCTTCAGCGCCATCGCCGGAAAGATCGGCATCACGATTGCGACGATCGCCAATATCAAGACCGCCGAAGCGGCGCAAAAGGGCATCAAGCCCAGTTTCCTGAGCGGCTTCCGCGGCGGCGCCGTCATGGGCATGGGCGTCGTCGGTTCGAGCGTGCTCGGCGTCGCGTTGTTGTTGTGGATCACCAATAACACGACCGCGCTTCTTGGCTTCAGCTTCGGGGCTTCAAGCCTTGCGTTGTTCGCCAAAGCCGGAGGCGGAATCTTCACGAAAACCGCGGACGTCAGCGCCGACCTCGTCGGTAAAGTCGAACTCGGCATTCCCGAAGACGATCCCCGCAACCCCGCGGTCATCGCTGACAACGTCGGCGATAACGTCGGCGACGTCGCCGGTATGGGCGCCGACCTCTTCGACTCACACGTGGCCTCATTAGCCGCGGCCATGGTCATCGCCGCCAACCTCGACGGCACCACAACCAAATTCCACACCTTACTCGTGCTCTGCTTCGCAGTAGTTGGTCTGCTTTCTTCGATCATCGGCGTCGCTTTCGCCAAGATGGGCAAGACCAACAACCCGACGAAGGCCCTTAACACCAGCACCTACCTGACCACCGGGATTTACGTGGCGCTGACGGCGCTCGTCACTTGGGGCATGAACGCCTGGCAGAAGAGTGAAGGCCTCCTGGGTAAGGATTACGGCGCCTGGCTGCTCTGGGGCGCGGCCATCCTTGGCCTGCTCGTCGGCGTCATCATCGGCATCACCACCGACTACTTCACCAACGATGTGCGCAAACCGGTGCAATTGGTCGCTAAGGCCAGCGAAACCGGTCCGGCGTTCACGATCCTTTCCGGCGTCAGCTATGGTTTCCTGAGCGTCCTGCCGGCGATGATCGGTATCGCCATTTCCGCCCTCGTTTCCTACCAGTTATGCAAACCGCTCGGCGGTGACTACCCGCTGTTCGGCGTTTCCATCGCCGCGGTCGGGATGCTGTCCATCGTCGGCATGATCATCAGCAACGATGCCTACGGCCCGATCGTCGATAACGCCCGCGGGCTCGCGGAAATGGGCGATCTTGGTGAGGAAGTCGTCGAGATCACCGACACCCTCGACTCGGCCGGCAACACCGTCAAGGCTGTGACCAAGGGCTTCTCGATCGGCGCCGCCGGGCTTACTGTCATCGCCCTGCTCTTCGCCTTCATCAACGAAGCTAATGAGATCGCGGTCACCAGAGGTCTGGCGCAAATCAACTTCCTCGACATCATGGATCCGCTCGTCTTCTTCGGCCTGGTCATCGGCGCGGCCATTCCGGCCGTCTTCAGCGCCATGTTGATGCTTGGCGTTGACCGCAATGCCCAGCGCATGGTCGGCGAAATCCATCGTCAGTTCAAGGAAATCCCCGGTCTGATGGAAGGTAAGGAAGGCGTCGTTCCCGAATATGACAAGTGCATCGAAATCGCGACGCATGGCGCCATCAAGGAACTCATTCCCGCCGGTCTCTTCGCGATCCTTCTTACGATCGTCGTCGGTTTCATCGGCGGCATCAAGGCCGTCGGCGGTTACCTCGCCGGCAACATCGTGAGCGGATTGTTGCTCTCGCTGTTCATGAGCAACAGTGGCGGGCTGTGGGATAACAGCAAGAAATTCATCGAAGCCGGTAACCACGGCGGCAAAGGCTCGAACGCCCACAAAGCCGCGGTCGTCGGCGACACCGTCGGCGATCCGTTCAAGGACACGGCGGGACCGAGCATCAACACGCAGATCACGGTCGTCAGCCTGGTCGCCTCGCTGCTCGCAGCGTTGTTCCTGACGATTTCATTGTTCTAAACATTTTGATGAGTTAGAACGTTCACGACCTATAATATATAAAAAAGGATACCTATTAGAATTGGGTATCCTTTTTAATATCCTCTGTTATTCTAAACTCTAATTAAATTTCTCGTTTTCCATAATGCCATAGGATGACTCTGTATGCGTTCAATAATGACAAGATCTTCAAATAACAATTGAGGAACATATACATTAACTCGAAAACGCCTTAAAAACTGTTCTTCAGATGTTGTTAAAACCATTAACTCAAGTATATTTGATAAGCGAAACACCTTTTCAAACAGATCTCTGTTAAAGCCATAATTAGAAGCAATTATCGAGAAAAATTTTTTATCATAATTAAACACTTATTCTACCCCCTTGTTCGGTTAATGCAAAGATGTTTTCGGAACCACAAGTCGCCATTCATGTAAATACAATGAGCTGTCTTTTGTGAGATAACGAGTACTGCTACTAGTTTTATCTTTACAATAATCTATAAAATCCTTTGATAATTTGAGGCGACAGTTATAAAGGTTAAGCAAAAATCCTGTCTTCTGATATAAAAACTGAATGTTGTATGAATCAAGATATTTGACAAGCTCAGTTTCTTTTAAGTATGGTATTGCTTCTAAACAATTCAACAACTCTTCAAAACCACCTATTTTTTCAAAATCTTTGATGCTATCAATTACAGTGCGTTCAATAGTAGTAACACGTATACCTTGCGTATTTCTTGGCGTATATATTCCGATATTATTTTTTTTGATGGTATGTATTTATAGACTATCCCCTCAAATTCAAAATCATTAAAATATTTATCAGAAGAAACGAAAATTACGTGAAAAATCTGATTTGTAATTCCCATGTATTCAAAAGCTGAATGATGTGAAAGATAAGCGCCATCATTAATTACATATGCGATTTGATACTTGGAAGCATTACTAGGTTGTTTTATCAATTGAGTATACTCTTCATAATACTCACCTAATTTAATACTTTTCTTTAATTATACTACTATTTTCTTCAAATGTAATGATATTTGTTTATATTTTAAAGAGTTTACCTTTTTTACCTATTAATTATTGATAGAAAAAGCAAATATTTTATGATAAAATATAAAAAAAGCGATTTATTGTAAAGAAAGCGGAAGGAGAAACCACATGCTGATATATGCTAATACGAAGGCTGGTTTTAACAACGATGTTTTAAGCGGGATGATTGCCGATAAAATCGAAAGCAGATTCCAGCAAATCGGCTATAACCATGCAAACCCTAATGAATTCCGGGCCTGGGATAACTCCCTGACATATATGCAAATGGTATTGAACGACGCCAGTATCGCCGAAGACGTCAACATCGCCATCGAATACCAAATCCCACAGACATCAAAGCGGATCGACTTTTTGGTGACAGGGTTGGACGAGAACGAGCAAAAGCATGTCGTGATCATCGAGCTGAAGCAATGGGAAAAGGCTGAGAAAACGACAAAGGAAGACCTGGTCCTGACCTATGTCGGAAACAATATAAGGGCGATTCCCCACCCGTCATACCAGGCCTACTCCTACGCTAAAACCCTTGAGAATTTCAACGCGGTTTTTGAGGATGAGAAGATATCCCTCCATCCGTGCGCCTACCTGCATAATTACCGCGATGAGTACCGGAGCGAAATCGATAACCCGTTCTACCGAAACATCATCGACATCGCCCCGCTCTTCCTGAAGACCGACGCCGTGCGCTTGCGTGAATTCATCAAGAAATACGTACGCAAATCGGACAAGGGCGAGTTGCTCTATCAAATCGAAAACGGCCGGATCCGTCCCAGCAAGATGCTTCAGGATGCCCTGGCGAGCATGCTCAGAGGCAACGAGGTCTTCGTCATGCTTGACGAACAGAAAGTCGCCTTCTCGACGATCAAGGAAACCGTCGAAAAAGCCGTCAAAAACCGGGAGAAATACACGATTATCATCGAAGGCGGTCCCGGTACCGGAAAATCCGTCATCGCGATCAATCTTCTTTCTGCCTTAAGCAAATACAACGTCAATTACGTCACCAAAAACGCCGCACCACGTAATGTCTATTTTAGCCTCCTGCGAAAAGAAAAATACCGGCTGGGGTTTGTTAAGGAGTTGTTCAAGAGCTCGGGCAGTTTCTGCGACGCCGAACCGAACTCCTTTGACTGCCTGCTGATCGACGAGGCGCACCGACTGAACGAAAAATCCGGCCTCTTCTATCAGGGCGAAAACCAGATCAAGGAATTGATTAACGCCGCCCTGGTTTCCGTATTCTTCATCGACGAGGACCAGATTGTGACCGCAAAAGACATCGGTTCGGTGCGGGAGATCAGGAAATGGACGAGACAACTCAACAGCACGGTAATTGAAGGCGAGGAATATAAGCTGAAATCGCAGTTCCGCTGCCAGGGCAGCGAAGGCTACATCGCCTTCCTCGACCATATCCTCGGCATCAGGGAAACCGCCAATTACGAGGGTTTCGAGCAGGTCTATGATTTCCGTGTTTTCGACTGTCCCAACGCGATGCGCGAAGCGCTGCGCGCCAAGAACATGATCAACAACAAGGCGCGGATGGTCGCGGGATACTGCTATGACTGGGTGACTAAGAACAACCCGAAAGCCGATGTTTACGACATTGAACTGGAAAACAGCTTCAAGGCTAAATGGAACTTCAGCAACACCAACACCTGGGCGATCGACCCGAACACTTTCGAACAGGTCGGATGTATCCACACATCCCAGGGCCTGGAGTTCGATTACGTCGGCGTCATCATCGGCAAGGACCTCCGTTATATAAACGGTAAAGTTGTGACCGACCGGACAAAACGGGCGAGAACCGACCATAGTCTGAATGGGATCAAAGGAAATGAGAAATTGGCCGATCGCATCATTCGCAACACGTATAAAACATTATTGTCAAGAGGGCTTAAGGGGTGCTACGTCTATTGCGAGGATAAAGCGTTAGCAGCATATCTGAAGAGTAAATTCACCTCTTTCAATCAATAATTCGTGTCTGTATTGAAATTTTATAATAAAAGGTCCATGCCTATTTCATGAACAATGTTAGGCGTGGACCTTTTTTCATAGTCTTTACTTATTTCCTGACCAGTCTTTTCGCCATCAGGATGTCGGGTTTACCAAACCCGTTGGCATCGGGAATGACACCGACGATTTTATACCCAATCTTCAGGTAAAACTCATATGGATGCCGATTGATGTTTTTGATCATCTGGATCTTTCCATACAAATCGTCAAACAAATCCGTCCCGGCAAGCGAGGTTTGTCCGAACTCGTCGTCGGTTCCAAGATACATCACGACCCCGCCGCGCGCCGCCACCGCTTCCTCAAGTTTTTCAACCAAGCGCGCGCCAATTCCCTGACCGCGAAAGTCAGGTTTCACGATGAGCGGGTGGAGTTCCCAACCTGTGACTCCGTACTGGGGAATCGCCCCGGTAAATCCGACCAGCATGTCATCGAAAACAGCCATCACAGCGATCCTTTCCTCACCAAGGATCTCATCCATTTCCGCACGGGCGCTGTCCTGATAAGCCTGGGGAAAACTATTGGCGAGTAGTTCGGCAGCATTTTTGATATATTTCTCGTTTGTTTTGTCAAAAAAATCGATTGTGACGTTTGCCTTGTCCAAGTTCGTCATCTCCCTTTTTGTTTAACAATTCCAGTTGATCTTCGCCGGATGTGGTTCATTGGGAATCGCAATCGCCCGTAAAGCCGCTTCCATCTTCCCGCATTCCGCCGCGGCAAAACTTTCGATTTCCGCCCACGGTGCGCCGGTTCCAAGCTGGTCATACGCGATGGCCAGGGCGCCGTAAAAGGCCAGACCGATGCAATGCTGGGCGGAATGGATGGTCGAAGCGCACTGAGCGATGGCGCGGGCGGCTGCCTGGGCAATGGGGATTCCTTCCATAGCACGGGCGGCCTCATGACAGGCAATGATAAAGGGTTTGGCCTCGGGAAGTTTTATCTCCCCGGCAAGCCAACGCCGGGCCGCCGTCAGGGCTTGCGCGGGACGCTTGTCGGCGAGGACATGCTTTTCCCATAAAGGCAAGATGAACCGTTCCGCGTAATCGATCGCCCAAGTGGCGAGCGTCGCCTTGCTTTGCGTTTCGATCAGGCGCATCAGCGACTGGATGTAAGGCGCCCGCCAGTCGCTCAGCATTCTTCTTGTCTTCGCCATTGTTTTTCCTCCTCCTATTTAATTCCTTTCCGCAATCCAGCAAGCAATATGACCGCTTCGAGTTGATCTTCCAAACGCA
This sequence comes from Caryophanales bacterium UBA3946, assembly GCA_002385575.1. Lineage (GTDB taxonomy): Bacteria > Bacillota_I > Bacilli_A > ML615J-28 > CAG-698 > UBA3946. The sequence goes on from DGDS01000031.1 coordinate 14,016, forward strand.
AGTCAAAAGTAAGCGGGAAGATCTTTATTTTTGCCATTTTTCTTGCGGAAGCGATCATTTCTTTTGTTTCATCATCCAGCGGCAGGTTTAACGCATCCGCGCGGGCGCTATCTGGAAAATAGAAGGTCACCTTGAAAGAACCGTTCCAGACCGACATCCAAAAGACGGTCTTTTCCTTCTTCCCCCCGCGCGGGCCTATCCATGCGTAGATACCCCTGGCCAGCCAAGACTTGACGTCGCTATAGTAATGCCATTCCACACGGATGTCAAGCCGGGCAAGCTCGTCGATGAATTTGATATATGCGTTGTTCGCTTCGCCGAGCGCCTGGGCGATGACTTCTGCCGTCGGCGCGATATCCGGATTTCGAAGCAACTGCTCCTGGGTTTTTGACAACTTGAACACCTTCTCAAGGTCTTTCATTCCGGATACATTATACCACGCCGGACGTCCGACGCAAAATAAATTTTCAGAAAAACCCGCGGCTGACGCGGGGCACAGTTTAAAAAGCAAGACTGACGATTCGTCTTGCGATCAGGTCCTTTAGGTCGTTTTTGAAAGCATAATAATTATGGCGGTAACGGATCATGTCGATCTCGTATTTATGGTAGTCGAGATCAAGTCCGCCCTTCGAACACACCATCACCGCGAAGCTGCGGACATTGATCTTCTTTTTCAAATCGCTCAGCTTTTTCAGTTCATTGTTTCCAAAGTTGCAGGTATCCTTGCATTCGATCAGGAAGATGAGCGAATGCAGGTCAAGCAGGACATCTATTTCCTGGATGTTCTCATCCCTGGTCTTAAGCAGGGCGCCCCGGTATGCCGTAAATCCGATCTCCACGCAAGCCTGGGCCGTCAGGTATTCGAGCCAGAAACCGCTGTTTTCAAAAAAATCACTTATCTTCTGGCTATAAAGATAAAGGATCAGAAACCCCTTCTTCTCAATCGCCTTCACGATCATCCGGTTCTCCTCAAGACATTTTCGGACGCATTCGAAACACTTCTTCTGCCGCGGCGGTAAGAGCTCGAGCGATATGACCATCACCCCGTCTTTCACGTTCACCATCACCTTGTTTTTCAGGATGTTTTCCAGAAAGTTATACCAGACGATCGGATAATTGACCACCAGTTTCAATATTGCGCGGATGAACCTTTCCTCGTTCTGGTCCAGCGAATGGTAGTAAAGTGAAAAGTCATAATCGGCGTACGCTTCCACATCTATCACCCGTTTAAAGTATATAGATTAGGAACTTGACCTAGCACGGAAATTTATGTTTCGGCTGTCCTTTTTTTAAAGGGCGGATAATACTTCAGCGTGATGCGCACAATCGCCAGAACCGGAACCGCGAATATCATTCCCAGGATGCCAAAGACCCGCCCGAACAAAAGTAAAAACAGGATGACGATCAAAGGATGGGTCTTGATCCGGCGGCTATGGATGTAGGGACTGAGAAAATGGTTTTCGAGTTGCTGGATGATGAAGATGATCAACGCGATCATCAAAGCCCGGCGCGGCGAGGATATCAGGGCATAGAGGACCGGAAAGGCGGCGCCGATGTACGGTCCGAGATAGGGGATGACGTTGGTGATGGCGATGACGCTCGCAAAAAACACCGCAAAATCTAAACCAATGATAAGAAAGATGGTCGTGCAGACAACGGTTAGGATCACCATTACCAGGAAGGAACCGCGGACATAGGCGGAAATCGTCTGGTTTAATTCGCCGAGATAGTTCTTGAAATGGATCCGTCCGGTGTCGATCAGCCGCTGGCGGATCGCGCATAAGATCTTCTCGTAATCGATCAGGAAATATATGAGAATCATCGGCACGAGCACGAGGTAACTTACGTAATTGAGGAATTTATCGACGATGATCCCCGGCAGCGACGACAGGCTCTTCATGTACCTGCTGAAGAAAGCGGAGATGTTGCGAAAGGTGGGACGGTAATTGTCGGGAAGGAAGTCGAACTTTTGGGCAAATCGGTCGCACGCCTCCTCGATCTGCGCGGTGATCTCCGGCATCTTCTCGACGAGGATCCTGATCTCCTGCATCAGATACGGCAAGATTGAAGATACGATCAATACCGTCGCGGCTACGAAGATCGCGACCACGGTCACGACGGCCAGCCACCGCTTCTTCACCCGGATCTGGATGGCGGAAACAAGCGGCTGGAGGATGAAGGCGATGGTAAAGGCGATCAGGAAAGGCATCAGGAGGAAAAACGCGAACCTTAGGATCATGATAATGAACGGCGCCGCCAAATAGGTAACATAAACCGTCAGCATTAACAACAGGATAAAGATCAGTTTTTTGATATGATTGTTCATCAGATTTCCACCACATTATATAATATGTGGAAATCCGGAATTTAAACTCAAACAGACGCGAATATAATAAAAAAAAGGAAGCCTCACGCTTCCTGAAGATAACCGTTGGGATTCTGTTTTTGAAAGTTCCACAACGAAGCGCACATTTCATCAAGTCCGCGCTCGGCCTTCCACCCCAGTTCCTTTTCCGCCTTGCCCGGGTCCGCATAACAGGATGCGATGTCGCCGGGGCGGCGGCCCGTGATCGCGTAGGGGAGTTTCTTTCCGCAGGCTTTTTCAAAAGCCCTGATGACTTCCAAAACACTGTAGCCGGTCCCGGTGCCAAGGTTATACACATGGACGCCGGGGACGGTGATTTTTTCGATTACGGCGACATGGCCCAGGGCCAGATCTACGACGTGGATGTAATCGCGGATGCCCGTCCCGTCGGGAGTCGGATAGTCATCGCCGAAAACGTTGATCCGCTCCAGTTTCCCGGCGGCCACCCGGGCGATATAGGGCGCTAGGTTGTTCGGGATACCCCGCGGATCCTCGCCGATTAGGCCCGAATCGTGGGCGCCGACCGGGTTGAAATACCTGAGAATGACGATCCGCCACTGGGGATCGGTCGTATATTGGCTTTTCAGGATGTTTTCAATGACTAGTTTCGTTTCCCCGTAGGGATTGGTTGGCCCAAGGCGGCATTCCTCGTCCAGGGGCAGCCTTTCCGGATCGCCGTAGACGGTCGCGGACGAGGAAAAGACGATGTTTTTGACTCCGGCTTCCTGCATCACCTCAAACAGGATCAACGAGCCGTAAACATTGTTTTCATAATAAAGCAACGGCTTTTCGACGCTTTCCCCTACCGCTTTCAAACCGGCGAAATGCATCACCCATTCAATCTCGTTTTCCGCAAACACCCTCCTTACCGCTTCCCGGTCGCGGATGTCCGCCTCATAAAACGGGAAATCCTTTCCCGTGATCTTTTTGACCCGCTTCAGGCTTTCCTTACTGGAATTTGCGAGATTATCGATGACGACAATGTCGTAACCGCGGTTTAAAAGTTCGACGCAGGCGTGACTGCCGATGTAACCGGCGCCGCCGGTAACCAGTATCTTCTTCATGGACACACTCCTAATTGTTTCATGCATGATAATTATATCATCCTTTGCCTTAAATGGCAATCGTCATAAGAAAAAAACCCGCAAATCACTTGCGGGCTCAAGGTTTCTTGTCAGATTATTTCTTCGCGACCCAGTATTTCGCGGTGCGGATAAACTGGGCGGTATAACCCATTTCGTTGTCGTACCAGGTGATGACCTTGACGAGTTGTTTCCCGTCGACCTCGATCAGAGAAGTCGAAAGGCCATCGACGAGCGTGCCGTACGTGGTGCCGATGACGTCGGCGGAAACGATCGGATCTTCCGTGTAGCCGAGTGTTTCGTTCGCGGCCGCTTTGAAGGCGGCGTTGATTTCCTCAACGGTCACGGGTTTCACCGGTTCGAAAACGAAGTCGACGACCGAGCCGGTCACGACGGGAACGCGCAGGGCGATTCCGTCAAGCTTGCCCTTTAGTTCGGGGATGACCAGGCCGATGGCGGAAGCGGCGCCGGTCGTGGTTGGAACGATGTTCTCGGCCGCGGCCCGGGTGCGGCGGGACTTGATGCCCTTCTTGTGCGGGCCGTCAAGGGTGTTCTGGTCGTTCGTGTAGGCATGAACGGTCGTCATGTATCCTTTCACGACTCCGAATTTATCGTTTAAGACCTTGACGACGGGGGCGAGGCAGTTCGTCGTGCACGAGGCCGCCGAGATAACCGTTTCGCTGCCGTCAAGGGTCTCGTGGTTGACATTGTAAACGATCGTCTTCATATCGCCTTTGGCGGGGGCGGAAATGATGACTTTCTTCGCGCCGGCCTTGATGTGGGCTTCAGCTTTGTCTTTTGAAGTGAACACACCGGTGCATTCCAGGACGACATCGACGTTCAGGTCTTTCCAGGGCAGGTTCAGCGGATCCTTTTCAGCAAAGACCTTGATTTCCTTACCGTCGACGACGATGGCGCCTTCTTTCCAGCCAATGCTGTTTTCCTTATAACGACCCTGGGCGGAATCGTATTTCAAAAGGTACGCAAGATCCTCCGCGCCGGTCAAGTCATTGATGGCTACGATCTCAAAATCGTCGGAACCGAACATCAAGCGGAACGCCAAACGGCCGATTCGACCAAAACCGTTAATTGCAACTTTTACTGACATATATTAACCTCCTTTAATTTCATTCCTGTATTATTATATACTATTTCTCCCATGTTTACAATCAATTTTCATTATTTGGGGACGTTTTCACTTTTTTCATGCGTTTGATGACGCTATCCTCATCTTCGTAAAAGCGCTTCGATCAACCCTGTCGCCGCTTGGGCAGTGCTTTCGTCCCTGTCAAGACGGGGATTTACTTCCACGACTTCCGCCGACGTCACAATTTGCGACGAAGCAAGCAGTTCCATCGCCATAAGCGCTTCCTCATAACTGAATCCGCCCGTAACCGGAGTACCGACGCCCGGAGCGATGCTTGGATCCAATACGTCTAGATCAAGGCTCACATGGAGGCCGTCGCAGCGTTCTTTAAAATCGGCGATGATCCGTTCAAGCGTCGCTTTGATCCCGTTTTTCCTGATTGCTTCGGCCTTATATGCCTTGATTCCGATGCGCGCGATCAATTCCTCCTCGCCGGGATCAAGCGAGCGGGTGCCGAAGATGACGACGTTGCTGGTCTTCACTTTCGGCCAGTAACCATAAACCTTGACCAGGCGGTGATGGCCGAATCCCAACCCCGCCGCCAGCGGCATCCCATGGATATTCCCCGATTGCGTCGTTTCGGCGGTATTGAGGTCGCCATGGGCATCGAACCACAGGACGCCGAGGTTGCGGTAGTTAATCGAGATTCCGGCAAGCGTCCCGATCGCGATGCTGTGATCGCCACCCAGGATCAAAGGGAAGCTTCCCTCCCTGATGGTCGTGTCGACGATCGCCGCCAGTTTCTCGTTTACCGCGACGACCGCTTCCAGGTTTTTCAGCCGCGCGTCGTATTCTTCCCACCGGAAACGGTACACGGGAACATCGCCCGCGTCCTTGACCTCGTAACCGAGATTCTCCAGACGGGAGATGAGGCCGGACTCACGCAGGGCGCGCGGACCTTCCTCGACGCCGCGGTGGACCTGTCCCAGATCGTTCGGTACGCCGATGATCGTGATTTTATTCGTCATAAAGCACCTCGATTCGCTCTGTTATAATATGCGCGTTGCCGGCGCACTTATACGCGCCGCATGTAACCATCACAAGCAAAAAAAGCAATTCCGGCAGGGAATTGCTTTTATTCCTGACAACTTAATCCCGCCGCGCCATCAGCCGCACGAGCACCGGCAGCAGTTCCATGTACAACCAGATCAGGGTAAAGACGAGCCCAAAGGCCACGTACCACTCCAACTTTTTGGGAGCCCCGCCTTCGACAATCCGCCTGATCATATCCAGATCGTAGAAAAGATAAAGGATGCACAGGAAGATCATGATTGCGGAAACGAGGGCCGAAATTGCGAAGTTGAATTTGATTTCAACAAAGATTGAAATAATCCATAGCAGGAACATACTGAGCAGGATGGAGATGGCGAAAATAAGCAGAAAACGTAAAAACGTGTTCGTCACCTTCACCAGACCCGTCAGATACAAAGTCGCGACCATCGCCACGACCACGACCGTCGAAAGCAGCGCCGCTAGGACGACTCCGGGCGCCGCCGTATCGAATACCAAGGACACGACGCCGACCAGCAGCCCTTCACCAAGGCAGTAGATCGAACCGAAGAACTTCGCAGCCGACGGAATCAAAAAGCCGATGAACGCAAAGATCCCGGTCGTCGCCAGCGAAAGGATCAACAGGTTGACGACGAGATCGGGGTTCGACGCCATGAGGGCGATTCCGCCGACGGCGCCGATGACCACGAGCGCGATGTAAAACAACACTTTCCGGGCGACGCCGGCATATGTCGACGCCTCGTAGGAAATATCGATCGCGCCTTCCGCTTGGCTTAATGCGCGTTTGTATACAGGGTTGTTACTGCGAAATATACTCATGTTATCACCTTAAGCGTTACCAGGTAACGTCCTTTCTTGAAAGTTTATCTTTATAGTATTATACACCAATATTATGATAAAAGCAAATGAATTTATTACCTAAAACAACTCGATCTGGTCATCCTCGGGCAAACCCTGGAAGACGCCCAGCTGGCGCATCCGCTCGAACAAGGTCGCGTTGATCTTCGTCCGTCGCAGCACATCGCGTTCCGAGGTGAACATCGCCTCGTCGCGGGCGTCGGTGATCGACTTCGCGGTCGCTTCGCCCAGCGACTCGAGGGCGCGGAACGGGATGATCAGGCTGTTGCCTTCGATGACGAAGTCGCGCCAGGATGACTTAAAGATGTTGATCGGCTGGAAGGTGTAGCCGCGCACGGTCATTTCCAGGGCAAGCAACAGGGTGTTGTAAATCTCCTGCTCCTTCGCCGAGGCCTTCTTCTCCTTGATGCGCACCTCAAGCTCATTCAGCCTGATGTTGATTGTTTTCGTACCGCCGACCATCGCCTCGACGTCGAAGGCTTCCGCCCGACGCGAGAAAAAGGCGGCGTAATAGTAGATCGGCCGGTGCACCTTGAACCATCCGATGCGCAACGCCATGATGACGTAGGCGGTGGCGTGGGCCTTGGGGAACATGTACTTGATCTTCTTACACGAATCGATGTACCATGCCGGGACGTTGTAGGCGAGCATCTCCCGCTCGTAATGGGGTTCGACGCCCTTTCCGCGGCGCACGTCTTCCATGATCTTGAAAGCGTCGATCGCCGGCACGCCCTTGGACAGCAGGTAAACCATGATGTCGTCGCGGCAGCCGATCAGATCGCGGAACGGGATCGCTCCCGCTTCCTTGTCAAGTCCGAGCATGTAATCGCGGGCGTTCCCGGCCCAGACGTCCTTGCCGTGGCTCAGGCCGGATATTTTGATCAGTTCCTCGACCGACTTCGGGCGGATCTCCCGTAACATCTCCTTGGCAAGCGGCGTGCCAAACTCGGGCAGGCCGGTCGTTCCCACGACCTCACGGACGTCGGTCGCGTTCACGCCCAGGCTGGAAAGCCCGGAAAAGAGCGCGAGCACCTTCTCGTCGGCGAGCGGGATCTCCTCCGCCGTCAAAAACGGGAACTTATCCGGTTCTTTTTCCACGTAATCCATCAGATGCCTGATCATCGTCGGATCATCATGACCGAGGATGTCCATCTTCAGCAGGTTTTCTTCGAACTTGTGGTAATCGTAGTGAGTAGTCCGCCACGCTGAGGTAAGGTCATCGGCCGGATACTGGACGGGGATAATCTCGTTATGATCGATCTCCTTCGGAACGATGACGATCCCGCCGGGATGCTGCCCGGTCGAACGCTTCACACCGGTGATCTTTTCAGCAAGGCGGACGATCTCGCAGCGCCGGGCTTGGATGCCCTGGCGCTCGAGGAAGCCCTTGACGAAGCCCCAGGCCGTCCGGTCGGCGATCGTCGAGATCGTGCCGGCGCGGAAGGTGTGGTCTTCGCCGAACAATTCCCGCAGGAACGCATGGGCTTGCGCCTGGTATTCGCCGGAGAAGTTCAGATCGATGTCGGGCACCTTGTCTCCCTTGAAGCCGAGGAAGGTCTCGAAGGGAATGTCGACGCCGTCGCGGCCCAGTTCGTGTCCGCACAGCGGGCATTCGGCCACCGGCAGGTCGTAACCGGTCCCAGCCGCCTGCAGCGTCGCCTCAAACGTCTCCGCCATCACCGATTGCGCGTATTTCTTCTTCTCTTCCTTGTTTAGTTTGATCGCAAGGAAATGGCAGTGCGGGCAGTAATAATGGGGCGGTAAGGCATTGACCTCGGTGATCCCCATGAAGAAGGCAACAAGGCTCGAACCGACCGAACCGCGGCTGCCGACGATGTACCCGGCGTCGCGGGAATGCTTGACGAGCAGGTGCGAGATGTAGTAGATCGAAGCATAGTTGTTATTGATGATGCTGCTGAGTTCTTTCTGGATGCGATCCTCGATATAGGAGGGCAGGTCCTTGCCGTAGAGGGCGCGCGCCCGCGTGTAGGTCAGTTCGGTGACCGCCTCCTTCATCGAGGGAACACCCCGGTCACGCAGCGAGTCGTCGCTGGGAGCGAAAAGCTTATCGGGAAAGAGCGGGAAGCGCTCGATCATGTCCGCAATCAAATTGGTATTGACGATGACCAGTTCTTCCGCTTGCTCCTTGCCGAGGAAGGAAAACTCCGCGAGCATCTCGTCGGTCGAACGGAAATGTTGGGAGGGGAGGCGTTTCGCGTTATAGAGGCTGTGGAGCCCGCCGCCGACCATCGGCGTGTTGATGAAGATCTCCCTTAACCTGATGTCTTCCTTGTTGAGGATATGGACGTCCCCCGTCGCCACGACGATCTTTCCGCGCGCCTTTCCGGCCTTGATGATCTTCTTGACGGTGTCTCTGATACAGGCTTCATCATACTCATCATCGCCGGTGGAGAACAGGTGGTAATACGAGTCGAGCGGCTGGACTTCAAGGAAATCATAGAAATCGACGGCCGCCAGCAGTTTTTCATAATCGTCACGGAGGGCGAGGGTGAAGATCTCGCCGTTCCCGCAGGCGCTGCCGACCAGCAATCCGTCGCGGTGCGCCGTTAGGAACTTGCGCGGAATGCGCGGTTCACCGTAGAAATATGTCGTATGCGAAGCGGTGACGATCTTGTTGAGGTTGATGATGCCGGCGCGGTTCTTCGCAAGCAGCGTCACATGCGTCGGGAAGGCATGGGCATAGGCCTCTTCTTCGACGATCAGGTCGTTGATGCGGTTGTAATTGTCGATGCCGGCGACGTACAGTTCCTTAAGCATCCGCAGGAACACTTCCGCCAATGTCCGGGCGTCGGAGATCGCCCGGTGATGCTGGACGAGTTCGACGTCGAAATACTTAGCGACCGCCTTGAGGTTGAAGGTTTTCAGTTTCGACCCGTACTGCACCCGCGCCAGCTGCAGCGTGTCGATGCTGGGCAGCTCTCCCGCGAACATGTTATGGTCGCGGAGGCTTTTATACAAATAAGAATTGTCAAAAGTGGCGTTATGGGCGACGAGGATCGCGCCCTCGATGAAATCGCGGAACTTGCCGATGACATCTTCGATGGCGGGGGCGTTACGTACGTCGTCCTCGGTGATCGAGGTGATCTCCGTTATTTCCGCGGGGATCGGCCGTTTCGGTTTCACATACGTCATAAACTCGTCGATGATCGTGCCGCCGCTGATCTTGACCGCCGCGATTTCGATGATCTCGTTGTAATTGCTGGAGAGTCCGGTCGTTTCCAGGTCGTAAGCGACGAAGATCGCCTTGTCGAGATTGATGTCCTCGTCGGTCAGGGCGATCCGAAACTTATTCTCATCGACCATGACCCCTTCAAGGCCGAAGATCGGTTTCAGGTCGGTCTCCTTGGTCAAAGCATCGAGATCGGGCAGGGCCTGGATGTTGTAATGGTCAGTCACGGCAAGCGCGCGGTGCTGGAATTCCAGTGCGGTGTTGACATAATCGGCGACGTCCATCACGCCGTCCTGGGCCGACATCTTGGTATGGGCGTGCAGTTCGATCCGCCGCCGCGGCATCATGTCGACGCGCCGTTTTTCCTCGCTCTTGCCGAGGCCAAGCATCTCCTTGATGCGCAGAACGATGTCATCGGCGAATTTATCATATTCCAGGTAACCGAATACGCGGACACGGTTACCCTTGAAAGCGTGGTTCATATAGAAATTCTCATCAAGCGGGCTGTTGACGTTGAGGAAGCTCTTGATGATGATCGAATCGTCCTCATCCAGGAGGGTACCCTCGTAGATCTTGAAACCGCCCCGGACTTCCTTAATCTCGGCCTTGATGATGTCGCCCTCGACCACGAATTTCGGCGTCCCGTATTTCTGCGTGTATTCGATGATCTGCACTTCGGAAGCCGGAACGTCCTTCAGACGGGTGACGGGGGCGTTGATCTCGGCGTTGATCTTCCGCTTCCGGTAGATTTTTTCCTTTTCTTTCGACTTCGCGGCCGCGTTGATCATCCGCTGCTCGGCAAGGACTTCCTCGGTCGCCTTGTTAATATTGTTTTCGATAATTTCCGCAATCGGGACCTCGAACTTGCTTACCAACACCTCGATCTGCACTTCGTCAAGGTTGTAACGATCAAAGCCTTCCTTCACGCGCGGGATGAAACGCCTGAGCATATCCGCTTCGCCTTCGGTCGCGGCGTAGAGGGTGATCTTGTCCTGTTCGAAAATGGTGTTGAAACTCCGGAGCGCCTCAAAACGCGGCCGTTCGGCGCAGCAGGCGGTTAGAATATGGTCGTAGTATTTCTCAAGCAATGCGGCAGAAACAGTCTTCTCGCGGAAAGCATAAAAGACTGTGACCGCCTTGATCTCGGGAGCCTTGAACCGGGCTACGATCCGCTCTTCGAGAAGGCGGAGCGCTTCAATCCCGACAACCGTCGCAAACGAAAAATAGAGATTCCAAACCATCTCCGCTTCGACGATCTCCACGCCCTCGAAGGCGCCGCCGGGATAATCCTTTTCCTCCAGCCCGACGCTTGCGATCAATTCCCTGAATTTCGCGTTCTTATCGCTCATCACAAATCTACCTCGCAACTATTTTACCATAAATGTCGACAATATTCCAGCCTAATCGCGGGAAAAAGGCTTCCAAATGAAAAAGGCCGTCGCAGCGGCGACGGCCGGAAAATCCCATGTATTATTTGAGGTCCCTCAGGAACTGGTCGAGAATTTCTTTCTGGGCTCCCGTAAGCGTATCGACGTCGAAGTTCTTGATCTGGTCAAGCAACGGGTAGCTGTTCTCTAACCAGGCGTCGATGTTTTCGCGCACTTCGTCGATGTCGAATTCTAAGTCGATGTTTACTTCTTCATCAATAACTTCCATGAGATCAAGGAATTCATCGATGAGCGCCAGGATATCGTCATCGTTCGTGTCGTAGAAAGGCTTGAGGTACTTGGCAACGAAGATTATGTAGGCGTATTCTTCGTAATCGTAATTGTCCTCATAGCCTTCGTAATCCTCGCCATATTCCTCGACATAATGGTTATGCACTTTCGTGACGGTTTCCTTCAACTTGGCGAAGAACTGGACCTGGACCGTATGATTAGCGAACTTGTCAACAAGGGCTTTGGCATCATCAATGTGGTCCGCAAAGTACTCGAATAAAGATTCGATTACCCAGACGCCTTCGGGTTCAATATCGGTGTTGTCGATGATTAATCCCAGGACCTCATTGATGAACGCGACGATCGCATCAACCTGCTGATCGTTCAGCGTGGCGCAGGTAGCCTTGTAAAGGTTGACGAGTTCGGCGATGAGGTCGATGGAGGTAATGTTGCGGGCAAATTCGTATTGGCTACGATATTCGAAGGTTTCGCCCGTGTACTCATTATCGTAAATGTAATAGAATCCATCATAGTCCCAATAGGAGTCCGCGTGGTATGAAGCCATCGTCGCAAACAACCGGATCAATTCGCCTTCACTTGCCACGAGGTAATCAAACGCCTTCTCACCGAGGACTTTAAGCACTTTCACAAAATCGAGATAAACGTCCTCGTCGAACTCGAGTTCGAAACCGGTCAGGTTTTCCAATGTCGCGAGTTGCGAACGAAGCTCCGCAAGCAGGAATTGATCCTTCTGCTCCTCGGTAAGGGCGGATTTGAGATCGTTGACCAATTTTTCGTTATCCTTGACGAACTCGTCGTATTTCAGGATTAACAGGATCAGCGATTCGACCGCGCCTTGCTGAGCGGTGGGCGCTTCCTCGAGCGTTTCCCTAATCTCGCTATAGAACGCATAATCAATCTCGTTCAAAAAATTCAGCGAGAATTTGATTTTCAGGACGGTCTGGTTGGCAAGGGCTGATGCATTATCATAATAAACATCGGCAATGCCGTCGGTTCCGGAAAGGGCCTCGAGCAGTTTGGCAGTCAGCCGGTAAACCAGCGATACGTCGCGCACCGGGGGCAGGCGGTCGAGAAGGTCGTCAGTGATTTCCTTCTTGATCGCAAAAACCGTCTGCCAATCCGGTTCGCCTTTCAAGTCTTTGAACTCATCCACCAGATCGGCGACATTGCCTTTGGTCAGGTCATAAACCTTGACAAAATATTCAATGGTGTTCGCGACGGCCAGGACGAGGTTCTCGTATTCCGTCTCATAGAGATCGAGGATCTCGCCGAGGATCTGCCGCTCGGAATCAAACGCTTGTTCGTAAGCGTCCTCAAGTTCCGGCTGAACCAATTTCAGAAGCGCGGAAACATAGGGAACGAAATCGATCTTCGCATTCACGAGATCACTGAACTTGCTGTTCAGGACTTTCATGTCGACCGGGCCTTCACTATCCGCCGCTTCGATCAGGGCCTTGACCACGGCCACATCTTTCGCGAATTTCTCCGCGGTCAACCCGCGCTTGGCAAGCTCCGTGGCGGATGCTTCGTCAATCATCATATCCAGTTCTTCGCCGGCCGCGATGATCGCGCTTATGACCGATGCGGTGTTCTTGATGTAGGCGATGGATACGCTCTTCTCGGAATTGGCGTAGTTCTCGCCGACGGCAATGACATAGAACACCAGATAGTCGCCGCTTTTGGAACTGAAGTCATACGAAGTCCCGGTAACGGTCGTTTTCTTTTTGCCGTTGACATATACCTCGTACTTGCTGGCATGTTCAACCGCGTTCCACGAAAGCACCTTGGTATTTTCGTTTATCTGCAGGTTAACGGGAGCAGACAGGAATTCCTCGCCTTCATACGGGACGTAATCGTCGCCATCGTCGCTGAACAAGTCGCAGGCGGCGAAGGTAAAGAGGGCGAAGAACAACATGATAATCAGTAACAGTTTTTTCTTCATGAAGAATCCTCCTAAAATTTTCTTATGGTATCAATGGCATTGATATATTTTATCCTAAAGCCATAACACAAATAAGCGGGAATAAACACTAAAGCATCTAAGGCAAGATACTTTAGCAGCACATCGCCGGAAACGGCGATTTCCTTGTAATAACCGAAGACGAGGATCATCGGCGAAAAGTTGGGAAACAGCAACAGCAATACGACGAACGCGACCGCGAATGCGATGAGCGCGATCAACGCCGCCTCCGTGATGATGCCGCGCGCCAGCTGCCGGTCGTCTAATCCCAGGATCCGCAGGCGGGCATAATCCGCCTTAAGCTGGGACAACGCCAGAAGCAAATTGTTGATTATCACGACGGCGAAACCGCCGGCAATGAACCAGAAAACCCACATGATGATGGCGGTGATGCGGTTGAGGATGGCGAAAGCCGCCTCGACCGTCTTCCCGACATCGACGAAAACATACATTTTGCTTCCGTAGCGCCTGACGAGGTCCGCCTTGTCTTCGTCGGAAAAATCCTCGCCGGCATTGAAGAGGAGGGCGTTTACCGCATTCTCGCCGGCATGCGCGCGGTAGTTGCTGAAGGCGAAGGTCCCGTACTCGGATTCATAAAACCCGGCTACCGTGAACTCCACCTCGCCAAGGGTCGCGCTGAGCTTCATCTTGACCTTGTCGCCGATTTTTCCCCCGTACATCTGCCGGAACGCTTCCGGAAATACGACGTACAAGCCGTCGCTGCTGCGCAGTTTGGCGGCGCTTTCGGTGTCGAAAGCAAATGTGAAGTAATTGTCAATATTATCGTATTCAAGCGACAGGAAGAAGGTAACGCCTTTTCCATAATCCTTGATGTAAACATTCTGAAAACAAACCGCCGGCGCAATGTCTTCCACCGGATAGGAATCCTTGATCTCGGTCACTAGATTCGGCCGGTAATCGCTGATGTTGGCAACCATGTAATCGGTGTGGATCCTTTCCCGGAACTGCGAATCGTCTTTTTGTAGGGATTCGATTGCGGCCAGAACGGCGGCGATGACGACGAGCGCGATCGTCATCACCCGCAGGGAATGCTTGATGATCTTGTTTTCGCTCAAATATTTGGCGGTGAAAAGGTTGAAGACCGTCTTCTTCCGCATCCTCCCGCTCATCCGGCAAACAAACCGGATGATCAGGTCAACCGTAAGCACCGCGGCCGCCGCCAGAATGATGATGTTTACGATTGCCCTGATGCCCGGCCCGAACGGCGCGGTCAGGTTGTTTGCGAGCGCCAGCGCCGCCAGGAAGGCAAGCGCGTACCCCGTGCGGGCGACGGCGTTTTTCGCGCCCTTGCTCATGCTGACAAGCGACTCCCGTTTCACCTGCAGATAGCGGATGACGAGTTCGCAGGCAAGGATGGCACCGTAAGCCGCCACCGCGGCCGCGATCGTCCACGCCGGGACCGTGATGTGGCTTTGCACATCATACGCCCGGGCGGCGATGTTGAAAACCCACTGACACAATCCGACCGCCGGCGGGAGCGCCAAGAGCGAAAGCAGGGTAAGCTGGAATATCCAGATCTGGAAGGCAAAGCCGCGGCTGCCTCCCAGGATGTTGATGATCGCGTATTGGCTATTGAAATCCTTGAAATACAGGGAAAAGATCGAACGGATCATCAGCAGCAGGGCGAAGAACACGAGCAAACCGACCGCCATGAAGACCGAACTGCCGAAGCGGGCATAATAATCGATGTACTCGTAGTCGATGGTCGGCCTGATGTTGTACTGACCGTATTCGGGATCGTCCCGCAAGGCGGAAATCGCGTCTTCGATCTTTACTCCCGGCTTCACCCGAAAATAAATGGTGTTGCCCAGGTTGGTCGTGCCCGGGCCGATGATTTCGCCGAGGATCTCATCCTTGAGGACGAAAATAGCGTTGCCGGTTAAGACGCCGCGGTCGGAAATCACGTTTTTGACCGTGAAGTCATATTCGACCCCGCCCAGGAACAACGTGAAAGCATCGCCTTCGCCAAGGCCGCTTTCCGCGGCGAACGAAGCGGAAATATGCGCTTCGCCAGGAGCGATGTTATCCACCGGGTAATCGATCACCCGGCTTAACCCGACGATGTCGGAAGCATAAACGTCCGCGTAATGGATGTTTTCCTCGTCCTCGATCACCGCATAGAAATTATAAAAGACTTCGTAAAAGGTAAAATAGGAACGGTAATTTATCAGGTTGCGCTGGTTGACGATTTTCACCGTGGAATTCTCATCATATGTGAGCACGATGTCGATGCGCTGGTATGTTTCTTTCGACTGATAATAAAAGATCTGCTTCAGCATCTCCTTGTGCGCAAACGTCACAAGCGAAATCGTGAGCATGATGAACAGGAGGAAATACACCGCAAGCGAGAAAAGCGTGTTCTTCCCGGTCAGGTTGCGGGCGGCGAGGCGAAGTTTAAATCCCCAGTTTTTCATCGCCGATGATCCTTCCGTCGAGCAGCCGGACGTGGCGGTCGCAATACCTCAATACTTCCTCGCTATGGGTAACCAGCACGATCGTTTTCCGGTATTCCGTGTTCAGCCGTTTGAACAGTTCCATGACGGCGACCCCGCTCGCATGGTCGAGGTTACCGGTCGGTTCGTCGGCGAACACGATGTCCGGATTGTTGATGATCGCCCGGGCGACGGCGACGCGCTGCTGCTCACCGCCGGAAAGCTGGGTGGGAAAGTGGCGTTTCCGCTTTTCCATGCCGACAAGCGCCAACGCGGCGTCGATATCGCCTTCCTGGTTCCCGGCGATGACCTTAGCGAGCATGATGTTCTCGTAAACAGTCAGATTGGGCATGAGGTTGTAAAACTGGAAGACGAAACCGATGCGGCGCTTGCGAATGTCGGCGAGCTCCCGCGCCCCGAAACCGGCAAGGTCGCGTCCGAAGAGTTGGACGCTGCCGGCGGTGCAACTTTCCAGGCCGCTCATCACGTACAGCAGGGTGGTCTTACCGCTTCCGGACGGTCCGGTCACCGCCACAAACTCGCCGCGCCGGACGTCGATGTTGATGTCCCTGAGAACGGTGGTCGTCAGTTTGTTGTGATAATAGTCCTTTGCGACGTTCTGGCACTTGATGATTTCCATGTTGTCTCCGCTACCTAATTATACTATGGATCACAAGAAAATACAATACAAAGGTGCTTAAAAAATCCCCCGGCGAATTATCGCTTCGGGGGATACGGCTTTGTTTAGATTTCTTGCTCCGGCCGTTCGGAGCAAATCGAAAGTTTCTGTTTAAAGGCCTGACTTCCAAAGCCTTCGCCATATGGCGTTCTTATTATATTCCGTTTCTTTGGGGTTTATGCATTAAAAAAGCCCTCGATTACGAGGGCCTTTGGCCATCTTTATCACGCTCTCGCCAAATAAGAGCCGGGGGAAAGTTTATTTTATGGTCAAACTTACAAAACCAGCCCGAAGGCAGTATTATTTTATCTCGCTTTCAGGAAATTATTCATAATTCTTAAGGATTTCCAATACTTCCTTGATCGCGACCATCGCGTAATCCATTTGTTCTTTCGTGTGCGTCGCCGTATAGGATGTGCGCAACAGGCTCTGGCCCGGAGGGGTCGCCGGCGAGATCACGGGATTGACATAGACGCCGCGCTCGAGAAGCATCTTGCAGGCGATGAAGGCCTTTTCGTCCTGATAGGTGTAAATCGGGATGATCGGCGTCTCGCTTTCGATGATGTCGACGCCGAGGCGCTTCAGCCCTTCCCGCATGTATTCGCTGATGTCATGCAACGCCTTGACCCGTTCCGGTTCGCGGCGGATGATGCGCAGCGCCGCCCGCGCCGATTCGACGCTGGCGGGCGTGATCGAGGCACTGAAAATGAAGGGGCGGGAAACGTGTTTGACGTATTCGACGACCTCGCGGCTTGCGGCCATATAGCCGCCGAGGGACGCCAGGGATTTGCTGAAGGTGCCCATGTAAATGTCGACCTCGTCCTCAAGCCCGAAGTGTTCGGCGGTACCGCGGCCGTGCGCACCCAGCACGCCCAGACCGTGGGCGTCGTCGATCATGATCCGGGCCCCGTATTTCTTCGCCAGGCGGACGATTTCCGGCAGGTTGCAGATGTCGCCGGTCATGCTGAACACGCCGTCGGTGACGATCAGGATCCCGTGCGTATCCTCCTTGTCCGCTTCCTTGATCCGGATCAGCTGGTTTTCCAGATCCTCCATGTCGTTATGTTCGTAGCGCACGAGTTTCGCATAACTCAACCGACAGGCGTCGTAAATGCTGGCGTGGTTTTCTTTGTCGCAGAGGATGTAGTCGTTGCGGCCGGCGATGGCGCTGATGATCCCCAGGTTGGACTGGAAGCCGGTGCTGAACGTCGTCACCGCTTCCTTCTTTAAAAAGTCGGCCAGTTCCTGCTCCAGGGCGATGTGGATGTCAAGCGTCCCGTTCAGGAATCGCGAACCGGAGCAGCCTGAACCGTATTTCTCGACCGCGGCAATCGCGGCCGCTTTCACTTCCGGGTGGGACGTCAGTCCGAGATAGTTGTTGGAGCCGATCATGATGACCTTGCGATTGTACATGTGGACTTCGGTGTCCTGGCCCGTCTCCAAAGCGTGAAAATAAGGATATATCCCCTGAGCCTTGGCGGCCTCGATTTGCTCGAGCGTCGGTTTGATTTTCTTAAATAGATCCATGGTATCCTCCCTTAAATGCTTTGCCTATAATTATAACACTTATCTTGGGCTTTGTTAAGATTTTTTTTCAGAATATGAAAAAAGAACCCGATTTAAAGAGTTCTCCCTTTGATACCGACGACCGTTTTCCCCGGTTCTACGTCGTCCAAAACGACGGCGTTGGCCCCGATTTTCACATTATCGCCGATCGTGATGTTGCCAAGCACCCGGGCACCGGCCCCAACCATGACGTTGTTTCCCAGCGTCGGATGGCGCTTGCACTTCTCCTTCCCCGTCCCGCCGAGGGTCGCTCCCTGGTAGATCGTGCAGTCGTTGCCGATCACGGTCGTCTCGCCGATGACCACGCCGCTTCCATGGTCGATGAAAAGGCGCTTGCCGATGCGGGCGGCCGGATGGATCTCGATGCCGTGGAACATACGCACCATGTACATGATGAACTCGCCGAGCAATTTCAGTTTCAGCTTGGTGTAAAGGAAATGGGCGATGCGATACCAGAAAATTGCCTTGACGCCCGGATAAAAAAGGATGATTTGCAGGTAGTTGCGGGCGGCAGGGTCCCTTTCCTTGATTGACCGTAAGTATTTGAACATGCAACATACCTCCTTTCAAGTTACCTAAGTCGTTTATGAATAGTATATGTCAGAAACAATGGTAAATTTACGGTTATTATATCTTATTTCCGCGTTTTCGTGTTGGATGATGATTAAAAAACCGGCCTTTTCGGTCGGTTCGTCACGCATAAACGTCGGTGCTGAGGTATTTGAAGCCGTTATCCGGAGCGATGGCGAGGATGACCTTCTCCACTCCGACTTTCGCGCGGATATCAAGAGCCGCCTTGATCGCCGCCCCGGCGGAAATGCCGAGGAAAAGACCGAGACGGGAAAGCCTGCGTGCTTCGGCTTTGGCTTCGGCCGTCGCAACGGTAACCACTTCATCAAGCAAATCAGTCGCCAGGATTTCCGGGATGAAACCGGCGCCGATGCCCTGGATGCCGTGCGCGCCCTTGACTCCCGTCGTGATGACCGCTGACTCGCGTGGCTCGACCCCGATCACCTTTACATCGGGATAATGCTTCTTAAGCACCCTGGCAAGGCCGGTCACCGTGCCGCCGGTCCCGATGCCGGCGACCACGTAATCGAGAACGGGAAAATCAGCGATGATCTCTTTCGCCGTCGTGAGCTCGTGGGCGCGGACGTTGTCGGGATTGGTGAACTGGCTGGGCATGATGTATCCGGGTTGCGAAGCCAGGCGTTGCGCTTCCGCGATCGCCCCGGCCATTCCCGCGGCTCCCGGAGTCAGGGTGATCTCGGCGCCATAGGCGGTCATGATCTGGCGGCGTTCCAGACTCATCGTCTCGGGCATCACCAGGATGACGCGGTAACCCTTAATCGCCCCGATCGCCGCAAGACTGATCCCGGTGTTCCCGCTCGTCGGCTCGACGAGCGCATCCCCGGGCTTGAGCAAACCGCGCCGTTCCAGTCCCTCAATCATCTCCAAGGCCGGACGGTCCTTGACCGAACCGGTCAGGTTGTAGGATTCGAGTTTGACATATATCCCGGCAAACTCCACAACGGGGGTGTTGCCGATCAAATCGAGAAGCGAACGAACGATCATAAATAACTCCTTTTTTCGATGTTATATCATATGTCGATGGCGCCAGACTTGGCACCGGAAAACGCAAGGTTTAAAGATTACGGCTTTTATTATGGAATTCCGCGCTTAACAGCGGTAAGACCTCGTCCTTCTTTACGGCCGCGATATATTCCGCGAACAGTTCGACTTCGTTTTGCATGAGCAATTCGCCTTTTTCCTTCGTCGCCGCGGAAGCGTCGCCGACATAGTGCTCGGGATAATCGCCATACCACGATAGGGCGGAAAAATTCTTCGGCAAATGCGCCAGCATCCTTTTCGGATAACGCGTTCCTTCCGGAATCGCCTCCATCTTTACCAACTCCTCGTGGTTATAAAGCGAGATACTCGTCTCGCATTCGCAGGCATGGCCGTGCACGTCGGTATCGCACACCTTTCGGTACAGTTCCTCCCGTTCCGGGCAGGACGGCTGGTACCAGTAGACGACATAGGGCTTTTCCGCCCATAACTGCGCCTGGACCAGGAAGCGTAACAAGCCGTTGTTTCCGCCGTGGCCATTCAAAAGGATGATCTTCCGGAAGCCGTTCCGACCGATCTCGTCCATAACCTCCTGGATCAACTGGTAAAGCAGGGTCGGACTAATCGTCACCGTCCCGGGAAAACACCGGGCCTCATAGATCTGACCGAAATAAAACGGCGGAAAGACGACGGCTTTTTCCAGTTCGGCCGCGCGCGTCGCCAGCTTATGGCTGTTAAGGTAATCTGTTCCAAGCGGCAGGTGGTCGCCGTGGCGTTCAAGGACGCCGAAGGCGATGATGCACACGCTCGTTTCCGCGGCCGCCGCCTTGAACTCCGGAGACGTTAGTTTCTCCCAATTCATAACGCTACCTCTTCTTCGATTAAGTTTTCAATATCAATAGTCTTGGCTTTATCCTTGACGCCCAGGTTTCTGATTTCCTTGCTTGCGCCGATCAGCACGGCTGTCACCATAACCCCGACGGCGCAGACGATGAACATCGGACCGAGACCGAATTCCTTGATGACGAAACCCCCGATAAAGGAAGCGACCGGGGTCAGCCCCATCGAGCCGATCGTGATCAGACTCTGCACTTTTGCCAGTTTGTCTTTCTCGATCATCATATTAATCGCGACGCCAAGCGGGATGTTGATGCACGGGACCGCGATACCGATGAAGAACATAGTCGCAGTAAGGGTGATGAGATACCAGTTCAATAGGTCGGTAAGAACGACGAAAGCGTAAAAGCTTGCCGGTACCAGAAGCAACGAGATGGCAAGATATACGAGCCACCGCTGCACCCGTTTCCCATACTTGCCGCGATCCTTCGTAAGGCCGAACGTAAACGAGATGATCAACGAGCCGATCGAGAAAGCGCAGGAGAAAATGGCTTTCCAGGTCGGCGGCGACACGAAGGAGGAAAACAGGTAATCACCCGTGAGGTAATAGGTCACGAAGTAGGGCGTCCCGTTGGAAAAAACGGGGGAAAAGAAGAAATTGATAAAGAGCACACCCAATACCATATAAAGCAGGGCTTTCTGACCGCGCAGATACCGAAAGCCTTCCCCATAATCCTTGAAAAGCGTCCCGATCGTCATACCACCGGAACTTTCCCGCTGATGATAACGGATGAACATTTCCGAAAACCCGGAAAGGATGTAAAGAATACCAACGAGGATGAACAATAGCGATATTTTGATGAAGGAAAACAAAATGCCGGCCAACAGGACGCCGATGATGTTTTGGATGCTGCTTAACAACCCGTAGTATGACTGGGCCTGCTGCAGTTGCTCGTCTTCCACGATGAAGCGGATCAACGAAGCGGCGGCGGGATTGAATAACCCTGACAGGATGTTGAGACATACCGTCGTCGCAAACAACACATACAACTGGATCGTGCCGTTATCGGTCAGGGAAAAGATATAGCCGCTCACGATGATGATCGCACCGCGCATATAGTCGGTAATGTAGATGATTCTTACCATGTTCAACCTATCGGCAATAAACCCGCCAATCGGCGTCGCAAGCAAAAAAACAATCCCACTAATTGCGAGATATAAGCCGTGAATCAACGCATTCGAAAGTTCCAGCACGTATAAACCGACGGCGAAGGTATAAAAAACCTGGCCGATGTTGGAACAAAGCGCCCCGACAAACAACAATGTAAAATCCTTATTCGCTAACACGTTTTTTCTAGTCATTGCTTCTCCTATTTCTTCCGATAAATGATGATGTTTTGATAATGGATTTTTTCCACTTCCGGGGCGGAATCAAGTCTGTCAAACAACTCCCGTTCATTAGCGCAACCGCGGATTAAGAGAAACCGCCGTACTTCTTCCGCGCGCATCGCATGCCGGGAAATCAAACTCATGATCGCCTCATAATCGTCGCTGATTCCGCTTTGGAAACCGTCTTCACTGAAGGAAGCGATGGAGACACCGCCAAGGATTTCAGCCGCTCGTTCAAGACGATCATCAGAGGGAATTTGCGCCCAGGATTCTGCCGGCGGGCGGAGCGGAATGTTGATATAGAGCCGGTTGTGGCGGATCTGATCTGCGCATTTCCGCAGTTTGTGAAGCACTTCGTCGTTATCATTCACGCCGGTGGCGAGCATTACTTCCAACCAGAGTTGTCCCTTATATTCCTGCGAAAACGTCACGATTCCGGAAAAGACTTTTTCAAAGTCCAGTTTCCTTGCCGGTCGATTTAGACGCCGGAAACTTTCTTCATCATACGCATCCAGCGTCGGCATGACGATATCAGCCCCAAGCAGATCCTTCCGGACCGCGGGATCGTAAAGTAAGCTGCCGTTGGTGATCACGCACACGGGCTTCCCCGTTATTTTTTCGGACCCCTTCGATGAGTTCTCCCAACCCGGCGTAAAGCGTCGGTTCGCCGTCGCCGACGATCGAAACGACGTCGTATTCAACCTTCCGGGACGCATCCTCCAACTCCTTAAGGATATCTTCGACGGGAAAGAACAGTTGCCGTTCCGTTATGATCTTCTTCGTTCGCCCCAACTGGCAGTAGGCGCACGAATAAGTGCAGGTCCGTTCCGGGATCGGGGCGATCCCCAGGGAACGTCCCAACCGGCGCGAGGGAATCGGACCATAGATGTATTTATATTCCTTCATTGCCTGATACTCCGGAAGCATTGTTTACTAATTGTATCATAATGCACAGGTTATTTCAAGAAACTTTGACACTTACTTCGTTGCACAAAATAAAAAAAGTCTCATTTTTGAGACTGGGTTTAGATGTTCTTCATGATTACCGATTCAATGGCGTCCGCGACGTCCTCGATGGCGTCGCAGCAGTTTTCAAAGCGGAAGTAAATCTCGTCCCAGACGACCAGTTCGATCGGATCTTTCGTTTCGACATAGAGTTTCCTGACGGCGTCGGTATACAGACGGTCCGCCTTTTCCTCGAGGTTGTTGACCTCGACGATGTATTCCCGCAGTTTGCTTGATTTCTTGAAATCGTGGAATTCCTCAAACGCCAAAACCATGGCCTGGGCGCTCGCAATCACGATTTTCGAGAAATCCAGGAGGTCCGGCCGGAGTTTTTTGACGTTGTACATGTAACAGCGCAACAGGACGTCCTCGATCGCGTCGGTCACGTTGTCAATCTTCTGACAGATCGCGATGATGTCCTCCCTTTCGATCGGCGGAATGAATTCCTTGATCAACTTGAAGACGACGGCATGGTTCGCGGTGTCGGCCTGATGCTCGATCTCATGCATCTTTTCCAATTCTTCCTTGATGTTGCGCAGGTCGTAGTTAAGGATGATTTCATTTAATAATTCCGCCGCGCGCAAGGCGTATTTGGCCAGTTCGGAAAATGAAACAAAATAGAAGTTTTTCTTGAGTTTCGACATTTCCTTGTTTTCCTTTCTTAAAAGATCAACATGAATAGTTTCGCCATCCCGTAGCCGATCAGTCCGCATCCAGGAAACGTCAACAACCAGGTCAGGACGAGGTCGCCCACGACGTTCCATTTGACCGATGAAATCCTTTTGGCGGATCCGACGCCCATGATCGCGGTCGTTTTCATGTGCGTGGTGCTCACGGGAATGCCCCACACCGTGGAAAGCAACAGGCAACTGGCCGCCGCGACGTCGGAAGCGAAAGCCTGATACTGTTCGAGACGAACCATGTCCATTCCGACTTTCTTGATAATCCGGTAACCGCCGATCGAAGTGCCAAGGGCCATCGTGGCGGAACTAAGGATCATCAGCCATACGGGGATGAAGAATTCCGTGACCTGGTACTGTCCCTGGGACAGGAAGACGCCGAGCATGAACACACCCATGAACTTTTGTCCGTCCTGGGCGCCGTGCATGAACGCCATCGCGGCCGCGCCGCCGATCTGTCCCTTTCTGAAGAAACTCTGGGCCTTGCTTCTGCGGACGTTTTTGAAGATCAGTTCAATCAGTTTCACGAACAGCCACCCGGAACCGAATCCAAGCACCGTCGACAGACCGATGCCGTAAAGCACCTTTACCCATTCGTCAGGATTGATGCCGGCAAACCCGCCCTGAAGGGCAATGGCGGCGCCGGAGATACCGGCGATCAGGGCATGACTTTCGCTGGTCGGGATGCCGAAAAACCAGGCCAGGGTCGC
This sequence comes from Caryophanales bacterium UBA3946, assembly GCA_002385575.1. GTDB lineage: Bacteria > Bacillota_I > Bacilli_A > ML615J-28 > CAG-698 > UBA3946. The sequence continues at coordinate 38,196 of DGDS01000031.1, forward strand.
CCAAAGCACGATTCCGACCATCGCGGCCGCCAGCGCAGTAATCGCCTGCCCGGCATCGCCGCCGAAATCGACCATATTGTAAATGGTGTAGGCAACCTTGGCGTTCAGTATCGTCATCACGAAAACGCCGAGGAAGTTGAACACGGTCGCCAAGATAATCGCGTTGCGCGGGGAGATGGCTTTCGTCGAGACGCAGGTGGCGATCGCATTGGGCGCGTCGGTCCAGCCGTTGATGAGGATTACGGCCAGGATCAGGATAACCGTAATCAGAGCGACCGGGTTAGACAGCACCACTTTGACAAATTCAACAAAATCAATTGTCATAAGCTTCCTTTTCCCGTAAGTATTGGATTCATATCCGTAAAACTATTTTTTGAGTAATTACCGCGGATATGCAATGAAAGCAGTTAATCAATGATCATGCAAAAAAAATCATTTTAAATTATAACATATTTACGGGGATTTGCCAACGCATTTCGGAAATGATAACGGTTTTTGTCATTATTTGGCTGGCTTCAGACGTATTTTCCGCCCTCGCGAATGCTTAATTTAGATAGGCGTTCCCGGTATCTTTCGATAAAATCACGCACCCAATTGGGATTGGTCTTGCTATACTCGCGCAGACTCCATCCGATCGCCTTGTTGATGAAGAATTCGTCGCTTCCCAGATTATTTACAATGATTTGTTCCAAGAGTTCTGTGTCGGTTTTATCCTTCCGGTTGCGCTGATGATTGATGGCGACGCGGCGCAGCCAAATGTTCTCGTCGCGACTCCAGTCAAGCAGGATTACGGTGACGCGCGGGTCACGCAGGGCGATATCACCGATGATCGTGTCAAGGCTGTCAACCGTGTCCCACCACGATTTCGTAACCACAAGCTCCTTCAAGCACTCGACATCGGAATACATCAACCGCGCCCGAACCTTATCCAGATATCCCACCGCCACATACTGCATTTCCCGGTGAGGATCCTCCCAACATGCGAAAACGAAGTCCCAGGCGATCGACTCCTCCTTAGCCAACTTCTTTAGGTAAGGGGCGACGATAACCCGGCGCTCGGGCGTTTTGATCCCGTAAAACTGGAACTGGTCGCGCATGTAGGCGGCCATTTCGCGCGCCGTTTTCCGGTTTTCCTTCTCCCTGAATTTCGAAACTATTACATCATACATCGTGTTTACCTCTTCTTTCCCTTATATTCTATCCGATATCGCCTTCTGTTTCAACAGGAACGCCACGCATGTAACTTATAATAACTAGCACCATCTGTAAATATAGTTGGGTAATCATCTTGACATTACCTAAATGAGGAACTATACTATAGTGAAACTATAAACGGGCATTATCACCAGGAAATCAGAAAGGAATTGCGGCATACCGTTAGATACAGAATAAAAAGAATACTCAAGGAAGAGATTGACCCGGAACTGTTTGACGAGTTCTATCACAGCAAGTGGGTTGAAATATTAAAAGCAAACCAGCTTAATGACGACAGATATGGGAGGTTTCATACCCGAAACGCAAAAATAAGACAGAGATTTCCTACCACAGAAATAGCTGTCGATTCAATGAAAATGTTAGATATCAAACGCGGGAATCCTTTAGTGGATAAATTATGCGACTACATGGAAAGGATATTAAAGCATGAAATTGAGTGGCCGGACGGTTTTGAAAAGAATAAATGGTATCGGCCGGCTCAACCTCTGAGTTTCATCCAAACTCTCGATATTCGGTTCAAAAAGTAAGGAGTATATAGAAATATTCAATTGCTGGTATACTGTTTTAAAAGAGGCATTTGCTGATGGTGAATATGACAAGGACAGGACAAACAAGATATCAAAAGAATTATTGGGTTGTGAGATTGATGGCAGCTACATCGGACTCAACTCAATCTATCTCATCAAAAAAAGATTTACCCGCAGACCAATTATATCGACTGTTTTTCCAGGCAGGATGGACGAATTCGCAAACCTCGGATCCGGAAATATTAAGAAAATTCAATGCTCCTTTTATTAACTCGACTATGGTGATCTCCGCATGGGATAGTGAACGACTGGTAGGAGCGATAAGGGTATTGAGCGATAAAGTGATCCGTTCAGTGATTTATGATCTCGTAGTTGATCCCGAATACCAGAACAAAGGCATTGGAAAAGAACTGGTGCGAAGGTGCATTGATCATTATCCGGATACCGAATGGCTGGTACAAACAGAAAAGCATATTGCGAGTTTCTATGAAAAAATGGGATTTAAGGTTTATAATGACGAAGTTCTAACAATACCATCAATATATCAATGTAAAGAATAGGTTTTACCATGATTTATTAAAAATGCTCTTGAAGGAACTTCTGCTTTTATTTCCTTAAAATATTGGGCATATACAGAATGTTTAGCAGAGTTTTATGCTTCGCAATTGTACGGAGATATTGGAGCATTTAAAAAGCATCAGAATATCATTAACTTTTTCAAAAGAACATATAATAAAAAACTAACTCCTAAAGATCAGTACCAAATGGCTTTATCAGAGTTTAATGTGGAATGACCCCAAGCTTATAAGCAGCTGTTTATTATAGCAAAAATTCCATACATAAAGTAGTTGGCTATGATCCAAAAATACTAAAAAAAAATAAGAAGCAGGGATATTGGTCTCTGCTTCTTGTTTTCGTATGGTGACCCGTACGGGATTCGAACCCGTGTATGTAGCCTTGAGAGGGCTATGAGTTGAACCGCTTCTCCAACGGGCCGACTAACGGGAATATTATATCAAAAAACGGGAAAAAAAACAATACCGGAATTGCGGGAATTTTACCCGTTTTTTGACGCAAATTACCGTCATTAGTACACAAGTGCCGGTTTCCCGGCGCTTATCAAATAAAAAACCGCTTCTCCTTTCCGGAAAAGCGGTTTGTTCGTTCATCAGTCGTAAGTAATCGCGTCAACCGCCGCGCGGTCAAGTTTCTTGATGACCGCCGTGATCAGTTTGATCGCGTTCTCGTAGTCATCCTTATGGATGATCGAGGTGTGGGAGTGGATATATCTCGTGGCAATGCAGAACGACATCGACGGCACACCGCTATGGGTCAAATGCACGGCGCCGGCATCGGTGCCGCCGCGCTGCAGGTAATCAAACTGGATTGGGATGTTTTCCGCTTTGGCAGTTTCGATCACGAACTCGCGCAACGCCACGTGGCCGATCATCGCTCCGTCATAGACAAGGAGGCATGGCCCGGACCCGGCTTTGACCGACATGTCAGTCCCCGGCGTGTCTTTCGCTATCCCGACGTCAAGCGCGAAACAAATGTCCGGATTTACCTTGTATCCGGAAGTACGGGCGCCGCGCAGGCCGACTTCCTCCTGGACGGTGCCGACGCCGTAAACGACGTTGGGATGGGCTTCATCCTTGAGGCGTTTGAAAACCTCCAACACGATTGCGCAACCCAGGCGGTTGTCCAGAGCCTTGCCGAGGAGATAATCGGGATTGGCAAGCGGCCGGAACGCGATCTTCGGACAGATCATATCGCCGACGCGGATGCCGAGTTTT
>DGDS01000044.1:0-47394 GCA_002385575.1 Caryophanales bacterium UBA3946
ATGTGGATCGAGGGGTGGGACCCCGATTCCTATAACGCTATCCACATGGCCGACCTGCAGATCTCGCTATCCTTCGGTGGGACCAAGCAGCAGCCGAGCGTCGAGGCTATTTCCATCGACGCTGAAACGGAATATGAAATCGAATATATCTGGGAACCGGGATTCGGAACACCACGTAACGTGAATCCCGTTACCGTCAAAGCATATGAATTACCGCTCTTCCTGAAACCCGCCGGAGTTACGGACTACGTGTTCGACGGCTGGTACCTGACTTATGAAGCGCCAACGCCAGGTGAGAAAGGAAGATTCAGCAATCCGATTACCTATATTTCCCGGGATTATAATCCCGGCGTGGATAACAAGATCACCGTGTACGGGAAACTAAGGGAATACGGAATCACCTACGAACTATTCCATGAATTTAACGAGGCCGAGGAACTGGAAGAAGTCTTGAAACCGAAAGAGTATCTCGCGTCCAACCTCGAGACCTTGTCCATTAGCCTTCCTGTCCTGGGAACGTATACGACCGGCGCCGGGGATACGGAAATCAGCTATCGTTTCCTTGGCTGGTATCTCAACCCCGAATACAAAGGCAATCCCGTCACCGCGATCAACAAGTTGATCTATCTCGTTCCCGGCGACCTCACCCTTTACGCCAAATGGGAAGCGGAATATAAGATATTTTATGACTTCGGCGACTTTGAACCCGAGGCCGTAACCAATCCCAACCCGGTCACCGTGCAGACGGGCGAACTGCCGCTGGCGTTACAGCCGGCCACCCTTGGCGGCTACGCCTTCCTCGGCTGGTATCTCACCGCCGATTGCTCCGGCGATCCGGTAACGGCCATCCCCAAGGGCATTACGGAAAACGTGACGCTTTATGCCCGGTTCGATGATAACTTCGTCATTGAATATGACAAGGGCATCGCCGCCGGGATCGCGGAACTTCCCGACAACGCCCCCCGTGCTTACAACGGCGGAGACCTCCCGCTTCCGATTCCGGCATGCGCGGATGTGAGCATTGGCGAAGGCGCTGAAACCATCACGTACATCTTTGAAGGCTGGTATCTCGAACCTGATTTCAGCGGCGAAGCGATCACGGCAATCACCGCGGCCCTTGCCGGCGGTAACATCACCCTTTATGCCAAGTGGGACGTGGAAATCCCGATCTTCTACGATTTCGGCGAGATCAATCCGGCTTTCATAAACAACCCCAACCACGCCACCATGCTCATCAGCGAGAAACCGTACGAGCTCCAGGCGGTGACGGTCGCGGGATATCAGTTTAACGGCTGGTATGCGTATGAGGATTTCAGCGGTCCGAAGATCACATCGATCGATTACTCCTTCCCGGTCGGCATCGTCACCCTGTATGCCAAATGCGAGGCTATCGATTACCAGCTTTCCTATGATTACGGCGCCGCCGCCGGATCGATCGAGCTGCCCGCGGAACCCCCGGCCTTATATAACGCCGATATGTTCCCGGTTGCGTTGCCGGAACTTCCCGATTACATCGCCGGCGAAGGCGAGGATGCGATCCGGTACAGTTTCGCCGGTTGGTATCTGAACCCCGCGTTTGACGGCGAAGCGATCACGGCCATCGACGACACGCTCTCCTTCGGGGATCACACGCTCTACGCCAAGTGGGAAGCGGTCGAGGAATACACACTGACGTATGACTTCGGCGAACTCGAAGGCGTCGACAATCCCAACCCGGCGACCGTGTCGATTCATGAACTGCCGCTGGCTTTACGACCGGCCACGCTTGAAGGATATGTGTTTGTCGGCTGGTATCTGACCGCCAATTTCTCCGACGAAGCCGTGACGACAATTCCGGGCGGTTTGGTAACCGATCTCACCCTTTACGGTAAATTTACGGCCGAACCAGAGGAGTAAGAGCAGAAAAAGCATAGCGGATAGTGGGCAAAAACCGCCCTGTTATCCGCTTTTTTTATCTTTGATGATGGTATTTAAAAGGAAATACTTTCACTTTTCAACACAAAATAACAAAAAAGTATAGATTTTTTTTGCCTGTTGTGATATCATAACTGTGTAGTATAATATTTTTCGTGTAGAGAGGACAAAACATGAGCGCAGATGCAAAGAAAAACACCGTAAAAACCATACTTAGTATTGTTTTGAACGTATTTTTTTATCTGATAATCCTGTTTTTACTTTTGTTTGCCATTGCAAATATGAAGGTGAAAACCCAAGCCGATATTCCCAACATTTTTGGAAGAGGCTTTCTGTCGGTACAGTCTGACTCTATGATGGGGAATGAGGAGGATTCCTTTGACGAAGGCGATATGATTTTCGTCAAAATGATGAAGGCAAAGGACATTGAGAAGCTTAAGGTTGGTGATATCGTAACTTGGTACGACATCAATCGTAAGGCTTTCAACACCCACCGCATCGTCGACATCGGGTCGAATTATTTCGTCACGCAAGGCGATAAGGCGGCGGATGATCCCGATCTTAAGTACGACCCCGACCGCAACGACAACAACCCCAACTACTATGAGATCATCAACAAGAGCGATGTCAAGGCGGTCCATGTTTCGACGTGGAAAGGCGCCGGCAAGGCGCTCGATTTCCTGCAATCGCCGATCGGTTTCCCGCTGTGCATCGTGTTACCGGCGGTATTGATCCTGATCTTCGAGGGCGCCGTCCTGGTGCGCAACGTCATCAAGTACAACAACGCCAAGATGGAAGCCAAGTTCAAACAGGGCAAGGTCGAGGACCTGTCGTTACTCGAACAGGAACGCGAAAAGATCCGCCAGGAGATCCTGCAGGAACTGAAACAAAAGGAGCAGTCACAAGCAGAAGAAGACAATAAGTAAGGGGAGAAGTAATTTTTTTTACTGGGGTGGATTATGGTTGAATTCTCGAAATTCTACATCGATTTCATATTGGAACTATTACAGAACATCGGTAGCTTCTTCAAGAAAATCTTCGAAGCGTTTGCCGATTTCTTTTTTAATGACGTGAAAGCGTATGTGAACGACTTAATCGACTCCAGTAAAAACTTCGGAATGCTGGACTGGGTGGTGGCGGCGATCGTGTTGATCATCAATCTCGCGTTCATCACCTTTCTGATCATGAAGATTTACCAGTGGCTGCGGCGCTACATCCGCTTCACCCGCCGCGAGGTGGAAAAGGACGAGCTCCTTGAGGAGATCTCGATCCTTAATATGAAGACGGCGGAACTGATCGAGGAGAAAAACAAGATCCTCGCGATGAAGGTCTCGCAGCTGGGACTGTCGCCCGAACGCTTCCAGGAGGATTATGAAGAAGACGATGAATCCAAGGAAGAAGAACAACAGGATCTGGGCGAGAGCCGGTTCGTGAAACTGACCGAGGTAGACGAGCTGTATCAGGGCCGGGTGACGACGGTGATCATGGAACCAGAGGATATGATCGGTCTTCAGGATCTTGTCGAGCGTTTCGTCAACTTCTCCGCCTCGCAGCTTGGCTTGTATTACACGCGGAAGACAATCTCGGCGTTCTTCGCCGGGCTTGCGACTTCGAAGATCATGATCCTGGAAGGTATCTCCGGTACCGGTAAAACCTCGCTCCCCTACGCAATGGGCAAGTTCTTCAACCACGACGCCGCGATCGTTTCGGTGCAGCCGGCGTGGCGCGACCGGACCGAGCTATTGGGCTATTTGAACGAATTCACGAAGAAATTCAACGAGTCCGACTTCCTTCGTCACGTTTACGAGGCGAACTACCGCGAGGATATCTGCTTCATCATCCTCGACGAGATGAACCTGGCGCGTATCGAGTATTACTTCGCCGAGTTCCTCTCGATCCTGGAAATGCCCAACAGCGACGAGTGGAAGATCGAGATTGTTCCCAACGAACTGCCCACCGACCCGCGTATGCTTTCCGGCGGGAAACTGAAGATCCCGCAAAACCTGTGGTTCATCGGGACGGCCAACCGCGACGACTCGACGTTTACGATCACCGACAAGGTCTACGACCGCGCGTCGAACATCGAGATGAACGTCAAGGCCCCTTACATCGATGCTCCGCCGACGAAATCGATCACGATGAGTTACGAATACCTCGACAACCTTTTCAACAAGGCCGAGCAGGAATACCCGTTATCACCGAAGACGCTTGATGCCCTGAACCGCCTCGACATCTTCATCACGAGCAAGTTCAAGGTCACGTTCGGTAACCGTATCATGAAACAAATCCGGCGTTTCGTCCCCGTGTTCGTGGCGTGCGGCCGCGACGAAGTGGAAGGTCTCGACTTCATGTTTGCCCGGAAGATCATCCGGAAGTTCGAGGCGCTGAACCTTTCCTTCCTGCAGGACGAGATCGACCAGCTCATGGAACTGATGGACAATATGTTCGGCAAGGACGCTTTTGAGGAATCGAAGGCATATCTGGAGGTTCTGAAGCGGAGTTACTAATTTGCGAGGGAAGTGGTGATAATGAAGAAGCGCGACGATCTCGACACTTTTTACAGTTACATAATGTCTTCTTTAATCACGGCTGAAGAAAAAGAAAACTTCCCCCGTTATTTTTATAATTCCTTTCTTGCCGGTGAGAACATCGTTTACCACAAGAGCATCGCCGAAATCAAGAAGTTCAACGACGACTGGATCACGACGCTTGAGACTTATTTCCCCAGCATCGACCGCATCATCGGCAACCCTTTCTCGACCCTGCGGTATGATGAGGAGATCGTCCCCGTCGAAAAGGCGCGGAAGATCAACAGCACCTCGGTCAAACACTTGGCCGCTAACACCCACCTGATCAAGGAAGTCGTCAACGACGAAGTCATCCCTAAGAAAATCCTGACCCAGCAATCGGAGATCGAGTACGGGATCTATGAAAACCGGTTTATCATGACGCTCATCAATCGGCTGATCACCTTCCTCAGTAACCGATACGAGGTTGTCAAGAGCAATATCGATTCCTACGAACGAAAGCACCTCAATCTGAAGTCGAAATTCAACATCTTCGAATCCGAAGTGGCGATGGACATCGATCTGGTGTTCAAATCGCAAATCGACGACGCCAACATTAAGGAGCGAAGCAAAATCTACCTTGGCCGGGTCACAAACCTGACGCGGATGGTCGCAGGATACAAGAATTCGCCGTTTATGAAGATGTTGGAAGGTCAGAAGCCGGTCAAACCGCCGATCATGAAGACCAACATCATCCTCAAAAACCCCGATTTCCGGAACGCCTATAACCTCTGGCTGTTCCTCGACCATTGCGATTCCATCTTCTACGACATCGACGTCGAGGAACGGGATCTAGACGTCGCGCCCGCCTACATGTACAACCTCAACCAGATCGCCCTGATCACCTACGCGCTCGTGTTGTACAACCAGAAAATCTCGAAAAAACAATACGACGCCTCCAACATGATCAAATACGAGCGCAAGGCCACAAAACTGATCAAGAGCCACGCCATGGACGTCGTCGAGAACCCGGCCGCGATCGTCATCGAGGACAATACCATCAACGAGTATTACCTCGAACAGAACAAACGCGTCTTCAAGCAGAAACTTGAAGAGTTGCTGGGAGAGGATATCCCCTATGAAGAGGCCCTGAAAAAAGCCCTGACGCAGACGATCGGGATCACGAACTCGCTTTTCCAGTCGGTATTCGACATGGCGCAGGATGAGGCTGCCGCGGCGGCGGAGCCCGTCGAAAAGAAGAACCTCATCGACAAACTCGTCGACGCCAAGAAGAAGGCGCGGATCGCCCAGATCATCCGGGAAACGAAGGAGGCCGATTACAAGGAATCCGTCAACCTGGAAAAGAAGCAGCTCCAGGAGATCAGCAAGATCAACACTCGGATCATCAAAGAAAGCCAGCGCATCCGCCGTCAGCTCCAGGACAAGGCCCGGAAGGAACGTCTGAACAAGTCGCTTGAAGAGACGAAGAAGGATCGCGACCAGGCCAAGGAAAAGAGCAAGGTCCTCGAGAAAAACCTCAAGGCGGTCCAGGACCATGTCGAGTCCGAGATTGTCAAGGAGGAGAAGAAGGTCAACGAGCAGCTCCTCAAACAGGCGGAGAAGGAATTGATCGCGGCGGAGAAGGCCCGGGCGCGCGCGGAACGGCAGGAACTGGTCCGCCGGCTCAAGGAAGAAAGAAAGCAGGCGCTCGAAGCCGAACGCCAGCGCTTCCAGGCGCATCGCGAGCTCATCCGCGACAAGTTCAAGGAAATGCGCGAAAAGATCATCGCCTTCGAAAAGAAAAGACGGGAGCACGAAATCCTGCAGCTCCGGGAAACATACCAGAAACTGCGCGAGCAGGCAATCGCACGGCTTAAGTCCTCTTATTCGCAAACCGTACAATCAACTTGATTCCGTCAAGTTGATGTTTTTTTAAGGAGTCCGGAAATGACCAGGAAAATCTTAACCTTCATAATCTCCGCCACAAGTTTCACGCTGCTGTTGTTAACGCTCGTCCTCGTCTTCATGGGGATCGTGGCCGCCCGGGAAAACCGGATCGTCTCCGTTTTCGGCTATTCCTTCGCCGCCGTCGCCACCGATTCGATGGCGCCGACGATCGAACCAAAGGAAATCGTTGTCGCGAAAAAGACGAAGTTCGATGCGGTCCGGCAAGGAGACATCATCGTCTTTTACTCCGCGCCCCACGGTGCCTATTTCGTCCACCGTGTCGTGGAAGTAAGGCCTGACGGCGAACTGGTGACGAAGGGAGACAATCCTGAGGCCCCGATCGACGCCGACCCCGTGACCGCCGCCAACTATCACGGCAAGGTCATCGCCCACGGCGATTTCCTCGGCCTCGGAAAACTCATGCTCGAACGCCGTTCCGCCGTCTACGCGGTGATCGTCGTTGCCCTACTTCTGATCATCGTGATCGAGACGGCGTCGATCGTCACGACGGTGATCAGGAAGCAAAAGCGTGAATTTATGAAAAAAATCGAAAATAAATGACGGTCAACATTTATTGACCGTTTTTTTCATTTTTCGTCAAAAACTCCCGCGATTTTCCGTTTTTTACGCCCTTTCCGGGCATGTTTTTGTTTTTAGCGGCTTATTTGTTTTGGTATTTCGATCGACCTTGTGTTATAATCGTTGCAATGGAAGGATGGGGGATCTGACAACAAAAGACAAGGAGCAGTAGATACCGATGAATCAGGAATTGCAAAAGGCATACGGATTGTTTGAGAACATGCCGCTGGGGTACGCGATCTTCCGCGTCGAAGCAGGAGACGACGGATCGCGCTACGCCTTTTATTACGCCAACTCCACCTTTTTGCGTTTGTTCCACCTTACCGCCGGCGAGCTTGCCCAGGCGGACGTCATGCACTATCTTCCCGCCGGTCACAGCGCGCTTTATGCCGAAGTAGCCAGTTCGGGAAGCAAGCGGAGCTTCTATTATTTCCATCGCCAGGCGAAAAAGCATTTAAAGGTTTTCTGTTATCAGCCGCTGTACGGATATTGCGCGTGTCTGATCGACGATGTGACCGAGCAGTTCAACATCCAGCAGCTGTTGCGAATCAGGGCGGAGTCGGACAGCCTGACCGGCCTTTTCAACAAGGAGGCGACGCACGAGCATGTGACGCAGTACCTGAACGAGACCCGCGCCCGCAAAGCCCGGCACGCGATGATCGTCCTCGACCTTGACAATTTCAAGGAGATCAACGATTATTTCGGTCATCTTTACGGGGACGCCCTGCTTCTGGAGATCTCGAACCGGATCAAGTCGCTGTTCCGCGCTTCCGACATCGTCGGGCGGATCGGCGGCGACGAATTCATGATCTTCATGAAAAACGTAAGAAGCGTCGACATCGTGCAGGAGAAAGCAACCGACCTCTGCCGGCTGATCAACGAGAACTATAACTATTTCAATACCGACCTTGCGATCACCACCAGCGTCGGCATCGCCCTGTACCCCGAGGCCGGGACCGATTTTGAGACGCTCTATAACAGCGCCGACATCGCCCTGTACCAGGCCAAGGATAAAGGCAAGAATCAGTTCCATGTGTACAACGGCGATCCGGCTGCGGGCAACGAGATCCTCTACTCGCGGCTGCGCAAAAACTCGGTCGTGGACAAGGTATACCGCGTTCTCGCCCAGAAGGCTTCGCCCTACGAAAACATCCGCGCCGCGATCAAGATCCTTTGTTTCTATTACGGTTTCCGGCAAGGTTATCTGATCGAGCGCGGCGGCGCCCCATATCATCAGTACATCGTCTGTCGTTATCCGGCGGCGGCCCGCGGCGAACTTCCCGACCCCGAGCATTCGGTCTACATTTCCGACTCCCTGAAACGCCAGGATTACTGCTACGTGACCGAGAAGACGGCGCCGGAGTTCATCCGGTCCCTTAACGGCGGCCGGTATAAGACGATCTACTTTTTCAGCATCAAGACGGCGGGGAAATGTTGCGGGTATATCGTACTAATCAATCCCGACAAAAGCCTGCGGTTGGAGACGGAAGAACTCGGGGAACTGACGGTAAGCATCAACATCATCGTCAATTACTACCTGGAAATAAAGGAAAATGATAAGATGCTCATGCAGGACTATGTTTGACATGGTCCTTTTTCATGGGAAAATTTGACAAGCAAACTATTTTGTTGTATAATTAATCAATCAAATAAACGCACCCCAAAGGTAGCGTCGTTATTGGTGATCCGTATGAAAAAGAAACCCCTGCCCTTTTCTGCCTGGCTGGCAATGATTTCGGCCGCGGTCGCGCTGTTCCTCGTCATCGTCGTTATCATCTTGAACGCGTTTTTTGATTTCGCATCCACGCCATTATCGCTTTTGCTTGTTTTTGCGGTGCTTGCGGGCGGACTCGTCCTTCTTGCCGGGGAGACGTTGGTCGGACGGCCGTTGGGAAAACTGCTTTCCGAACTCCGTTCCGTTTCCCTGGAGACCCGGCCGCAGGCCTCGTTCGCGCGCGTGAAGGAGATGCGCGCGATCTACCGGGCAGTTCGCGCCCTCTGGCTCCAGTCCCAAAAACTAACCTCGTGCCTCTTTTCGACCATCGAAACCTACTCGACGGGTTTCTTTTATCATCTGGACGGCGAGGACCGGGTTTATGTCAATCAGAAATTCCGCGAGATTTGTGACGAAGAGGGGGAAGGCGGATTCGTGCCGATGGCGGAGTTCGAGCGGATGCATAAGAAAGTCACCGCGTTGTATTATCATGCGGAATACCGGGCCTACCTGTTGGAGGATTTTCGATGGGTGCGGCTCCACACCAACCGTCATAAGAATTTCTTTTTCGGATTGTTATACGACATCACCGGGGAAGTGAACGCGATTAAGAAGATCGAGCGGGACCGGGACATCGATCCGTTGACCGGACTTTACAACCGCTTTGCCTTCACCAACCTCGCCGCGAACATCCTCAATGACAACTCCATCAAAACTGCGGCGGTCGTCATGTGGGATATCGACAAGCTCAAGGGTATCAACGATACCTACGGCCATGACAACGGCGACCGCTATCTGCGCGAGTTCGCCACTGCCCTGAAGACGTTGGAGGATTACGGCGGCCTGATCGCCCGCCGTTCCGGCGATGAGTTCCTTGCCCTGGTCTATGGCGACGACCGCGAACAGATCGAACCGCTGATTGCCGGGATCAACGACACGATCGAAGCGATGACCGTGTCCCTTGACAACGACGCGGTCGCGAAGATGCAGGCATCGTACGGGGTCGCCTGGTATCCGGAGGACGGGACGGCGCTTGAGGAATTGATCAAACGCGCCGACGCCGCCCTGTATAAGAACAAACAGCGTCCCAACGTTATGAACAAAACCTCCTGAGCGGAGGCTTTTTGTTTTTCAAACAAAAAAGCGTTGAAGTTAATCAACGCTTTCTTGATCGTTTCTGTTATTCGCCGTCCGGGGTGTAGGGCGGGTAATTGGGGGAGGCGTAGCCGTCGATCGTCCGGTAATTCAGGTCGTAACTACGGCGGGCGACCATGTTGCTCGTGTTGCCTTCGATCGTGTAGACCTTGGTACCGTCGCAGCCGGTCACGATGCCGGTATGGCTGGCGCCGTCCCGGAGGAAGAAGATCAGGTCTCCCGCTTTCGGAACATAATCCTCCCGGAAATGATAAATCTTCTTGTTAAGGAAATTGCTCTTGCCGGTCTCGACGTTGGCATAGGGCGGAATGATGGTCGAACTGATGCCCGCCTCATTGGCGCACCAACTGACGAACATCGCGCACCAGGCGAGGTTGGTGAAATAATCGCCGTAATAAGTGCCGTACCAGAAACCGTATTTCGTGTAGCCGTTGCCTGCCTCGCGGGTGCCGAGTTCCTTCTCCGCCGCCGCGATCAACCGTCCCACGTAGTCGACGTTATCGGGACGACCCGTGACCTCGACGAACACGAGTCCGTAGATCTTCTTGTTGATTTTCGAGTATAAGTATATCTCTGCGATTCCCGGGGAGCAACCCATAAGGTTGCCATTTTCGCCGACGCAGGCGACGGCGCAATTGGTCGATTTCCAATAGTAGTTGTCCAGCTCGTCCTCGTCAAGGTCGGCGAAGAGTTGTAATTCCTCGCCGGCGGGCAGGGTCGCCTGGTCGTTTTCCGTGCGGAGGAAGACGACCGGGATGTTATCGCCGCGGTAGGCCGCGCCTTCGGTGACCACGAGTTCGAAACTGCCGGATACGTTCGGGTCGTACTTGAGCGTCGCGGTAATCGTCGTCGTCCCGGCCTTAAGCGCCCGGACCATCAGGCCGTCCTCGATGACGGCGACCGAATCGTTGGAATTCTCCCATTCGAAGCATTCGATCGGAGCTCCGACTGGAACCATGTTGGCGAACAGGAGTTTCGCGGTTTGGCCGACCTTCATGATCGGATACTGCGTCCGAACCTTCGGAGTCGCCACAAACTCCCTTAGAACATAAATGCGGACCGTGGTCGCGATCTTGGGTTTTTTCTTGACGCGGACGGTGACGTCGGTCGCGCCGACGGAAAGCGGGCGGATGTTCAGATCCTCAAGTTCCAGGACCGCTGGGTCAGAGACGATGTATTCCAGTTCGTCCTCCTCGTAGCCGGCGATCTCGACCGGCAGTTGGGCGACCTCGTTCATATATATGGCGAACTCTTCGGAAAAGCTCGCCAACGTCCGTCCCTCGACGCCGTTACAGCCAACAAAGGCAAGCGCGAAGAGCGCGTAAAGCAGGATATAAAATTTCTTCATTCTTCTCACTTCTCCATGCATATTATACAACATTTTCGGGTTTTGAGCAACCCATAGGCAAGAAACCCGGACTGGAAAAACTTCCGGGATTATTACATGAAATTGCGCTAATTACAACTTCGCTCTGGAAAAAGCGATGGAAAAGTAGTATAATATGATAAGAAAAATAAGAAATGATTTAAGGAGGCAATCTTATGGGAAGAGCGTACGAGGTGCGCAAAGCAGCAATGGCGAAAACCGCCGCCCGTAAAGGCAAGGAATATGCCCGGTTCGCGGCGCAGATTTACAAGGCGGCGAAGTCCGGAATTCCCGACCCGGAGTTGAACCAGAACCTTAAGAAGGAAATCGATCGGGCGAAAAAGGCCAGCATCCCGGCCGACGTCATCAAACGGGCGATCGAGAAAGCCAAGGGCGGAGCCGGTGAGGATTATACGACCGTCAACTATGAAGGCTTCGGTCCCGGCAACTCGATGTTCATCGTCGAGTGCCTGACTGACAACATGAACCGGACGAACACGGCCGTCCGCACGGCCGTCACCCGCAACGGCGGTAAGCTTGGCGTACCCGGCAGCGTCTCGCATATGTTCTTGAACCGGGCCCTCTTCAGTTTCGAGGGCAAGACCGACGAGGAGGTCCTGGAGATCCTGATCGCGGCGGACTGCGACGTTTCCGATATCGAATACGACGACGGAATGGTTAGCGTCTACGCGCCGAGCGAGGAATACAAGAAAATCCGCGACGCATTGACCGACAGCCTGCCGGATGTCGAGTTCCTGGAGGACGGAATCGTCTGGATCCCGCAAATGCCGGTGGAAATCGTCGACGAAGAAGAAAAACAGGCGTTCATAAAAATGTTCCGGGCAATCGAGGATCTCGACGACGTCCAGAAGGTCTTTCACAACATCGAAGGCGTCGAATTAGACGATTGAAACCCCCGGCCGGATAAAACCGGCCGTTTTTTTATTTTTTGAAAAGGTTTACCGCGAACAAAAACCCGGTAAAATATTGTACGAACCCGCGGATTGTGTTATACTAGCATAAAAAAAGTTCCAAGGAGGGGCTTATGAAACGAGTATACAATTTTTCCGCGGGGCCGGCGGTCCTGCCCGAAGAAGTGCTGAAAGCGGCGCAGGAGGAAATGCTCTGCTATGGGGAGGCAGGGTGCTCGGTCATGGAGATGAGCCACCGTTCCGCTGCCTTCGCCGCGATCATCAACGAGGCAGAAGCCGACTTACGCGCCCTGCTGAATGTGCCTGATAATTACAAGCTCCTGTTCATCCAGGGGGGAGCGTCGCTGCAGTTTGCGATGGCGCCGCTGAACTTGATGAAGAAACACCGGCGCGCCGGCTTCATCCTTTCCGGCTACTGGGCAAAGAAGGCCTGCGAGGAAGCGAAGAAATACGGGAAAGCGGAGATCCTCGCGTCTTCCGAGGATCAGGGCTTCACCTTCATCCCCGATCTTTCCGGCCTTGTTATCGATCCTGCCACCGATTATGTGCATATTTGCGAGAACAACACGATCTACGGGACGAGATTTACACAGCTGCCGGAAACCGGGGACGTGCCGCTGGTGGCGGACATGTCCTCATGCATCCTTTCTGACGAATGCGACGTCAGCCGTTACGGGATGATCTTCGCCGGAGCCCAGAAGAACATCGGCCCGGCCGGGGTCGCCGTCGTCATCATCCGCGCCGACCTGATCGACGATAACGTCCTGCCGGGGACGCCGACGATGCTGAAATACAAGACATATGCGGACAGCGGTTCGCTGTACAACACGCCGCCGACATATGCGATTTATATCTGCGGGAAAGTATTCAAATGGCTGCTTAAGGAAGGCGGGCTGAAAAGACGGGGCGAAATCAATCGCGAGAAGGCGAAACTGCTCTACGACTGCCTCGACGAAAGCAAACTGTTCAAGGGCCTGGCGCGCCGGGAAGACCGGTCGCTGATGAACGTGACCTTCACCACCGGGGACGCCGGACTTGACGAAGTGTTCGTGAGTGAGGCGAAGAAACGCGGCCTGGTGAATCTCAAGGGCCACCGCAGCATCGGCGGGATGCGCGCCAGCATCTATAACGCGATGCCGAAGGCCGGGGTGGAGAGCCTGGTTTCGTTCATGCGCGAGTTTGAGAGGGATCATCATGTTTAAAATCAAATGTCTGAATTCAATCAACAAAAACGGCCTCGCCGTCCTGAACGGAAAGTTCAAACTGACGGAAGACCTTGAGGAGGCCGACGGGATCCTGGTCAGAAGTTACGACCTCCATGCCCTGGCCTTCCCGTCCGGCCTGAAGGCAATCGCCCGCGCCGGCGCCGGCGTGAACAACATCCCGGTCGAACGGTGCGCCGAGGCGGGGATCCCCGTTTTCAATACCCCGGGCGCCAACGCCAACGGCGTTAAGGAACTCGTGATCGCCGGACTCCTCCTGGCCTCCCGCGACATCATCGGCGGCGTCCGCTTCGTGGCCGACAATCGTCACCGCGAGGATCTGTCGGAACTTGTCGAGAATGAGAAGTCCCGTTTTGCCGGGTGCGAGATCCAGGGCAAGAAACTGGGCGTCATCGGTCTCGGGGCGATCGGCGTTCTGGTCGCCAACGCCTGCTGGAATCTTGGCATGGAAGTTTACGGCCATGATCCCTTCATTTCCATCGATCACGCCTGGCGCCTGTCCAGACATATCGTCAATGTTAATTCGCTTGCGGACATATATGAGAGTTGCGACTACATCAGTCTCCATGTTCCCTTAAGTAACGAGACGAAGGGGATGATCAACAAGGACGCGTTTACGCGGATGAAGGACGGCGTCGTGCTGTTGAACTTCGCGCGCGCCGCGCTCGTCGATAACGACGCCCTCGCAGCCGCCCTTTCCTCCGGGAAGGTAAGGAAATACGTGACCGATTTTCCCGATCACAAGATCGCCAACCTGGAGAACGTCATCGCCATTCCCCACCTGGGGGCTTCGACCGTCGAGGCGGAAGACAATTGCGCCCAGATGGCGGTCCGGGAACTCGTCGATTATCTGGAATACGGGAACGTGACCAATTCCGTGAACTTTCCGGAATGCGACGCCGGCGTCTGCCGCGCCGCCGGCCGGGTGACCATCTATCACCGGAACATCCCGAACATGATCAACCAGTTCACGCGCGTATTCTTTGAAAAGAACATCAATATCGCCAATATGTATAACCGGAGCCGGGGCGAATATGCGTATTCGCTGTTCGATCTCGATTCCCCGACCGATCCGGAACTGGAAAAAGCGCTTCTTGCCATTCCCGATGTGATCAGGGTGCGCATCATTAAATGACCGCATGATAAAACAACCGCCCGAACGGGCGGCTTTTGTTTTGCAATGAAAAAGGGCGATGCGTAGATCATCGCCCGTCGTTTTCAGGTTGCTTGGTTCTGCGTTTTTTCCGGTGCATTTCCCAGTCTTCGTCTTTGAACCAAGAAAACAGTCCGATCAGGCGCGCCGGAAGATTGGGATAGTTCTCCCGGCCCTCAGCGTAGCCAATGTTCATTTTCCGGTAATGACCGTACAGATGCGTTAGCCGGGATATAAAATCGTCGTAGGACTTGTTTTCCCTTTCCGTCCAGGCGACTTCCGCCGCGGCCGAAAGCCGGGGGAAGAGGTGGAAGTCAGCCTTTTGGCGGTCGGAGATCCATTCGGTCCAAAGCGTCGCCTCGATTCCGAGCACGTTGTCGGGGTATTTGATCCCATGGAAGAGGGGATCGAAACTATAGGTTTTTCGCAGGGGGATGGCGGCGTAGGGAAGGTCGAGATAAAGATGAAAGTAATCGGAGATGATCGCCTTCCGGCCGCTGTTGATCTCCCTGATCGTCTTTTTTCGGGTGAAGAATTTCCAGTGTTGAAGGATCGCGTCCGGGTCAATGGTTTCAGTGACGCCGTCGTTCCAGATGATCGGCGTTTTTCCGTATGTGCGGAGCAATTCCGCGAAGTAATTGAGGAAATGCGCCTGCAGTTCCTTTTCGTTTTTCAAGTCATGATCCCTGATCGCCTTCTGGCAGCGCGGGCACTTTTTCCAATGCTTTTTCGGGGCTTCGTCGCCGCCGAGATGGAAATAGGGACCGTCGAAGATATCGACCAGTTCACGGATGATCTCGGAAAGGAGCGGATAGACCTCCGCGCAACCCGGACACAGGGTGATGGGGCTGATGCCGAAATCGCAGCGAACGCCGATTGGCGCCCGAAGGCAGGAAAGGTCGGGATGGGCCGCGATGAGCGCGTTCATGTGTCCCGGCATGTCAATTTCCGGAATGACCTCGATATGATGCCGGCGCGCATGGGCCACGATCTCCTTCAATTCCGCCTGTGTGTAATAGCCGCGATGCGGTCCGGAGTAGCCTTTCCGGCGGCTGTAAGTGGCCCGGCGGGAGCTGCCGATTTCCGTGAGCAGGGGGCCGGAGGCTATTTCCACTCGCCAGCCCTGGTCGTCGCTTAAGTGCAAGTGCAAAAAGTTGAACTTGTGAAAGGCAATCAGTTCGATCAGGCGCAGGACTTCTTCCTTGGGAAAGAAGTGGCGGGCGACGTCCAGCATCACGCCGCGGTAGGGAAAGCGCGGCCGGTCATCGATTACCCCGCAAGCAAAGCTGACGCACCCGTCCGCGATCGTCATAAGTTGTTTGAGGCTCTGGAGACCGTAAAACGCCCCGCGGTCGGTGCGCGCCGCCAGGTGGATGTTCTGTTGATCGATGAAGAGCTGGTATTGCTCATCATCGAGGGAAAAGTCAAGAGTAAGGTTGATCGGGGCATGGGGGGAACGCTCCGGGCGATGCCCGGTAGCTTCCTCAAGATAATCGGATAGCATTTCCGCCGTTGCCTTCAGTTCCTGCGAGTAATTGATCGTCGCGTCCTTTTCAACACGAAAGACGCCCGGCATGCTTTTACATACGTTCGGCAGGGGGGTAATGTTCATTTTTCACCTCTATACAAAGGTATTATAACAGAAGGGAAGGGGAAAGTAAATGAATATCGCCGGTCAGCATCCGGAAACGATATTCATTTTTCCTTTCCATGATTGCTTTACAATTACCGGGTAAAATTATATAATTATTATGGAGCGCGTCATCCCGATATCCGACGCGCTATGAGGAGACGATATGTCTTTTAGAACTGAATTTTTACAACATTGCCGGGACGCCCAACTGGTCGGCGCCCAGGTTTCCGTTTTTTCCGGCGACGATTACCAACTTGACCTTGCCTACGGGCTCGCGTCGCTGGCGGGAGAAAAGCCGGTGACGCTCGAGACGATCTTTAGAATCGCTTCGATCTCGAAGATTGTTGTGGCCATGGCGGTCCTGCAGTTGGTCGAAAAGCAACTGGTCGGCCTTGATGACGACATCGGTTCCATCCTTGGCTTTAACATCCGTAATCCCCATCATCCAGATAAGAAGATTACCATCAGGATGCTCATGACGCAAACATCGAGCATCACCGACGGACCCGAAGATGACAGCCGCGCCGGATATAACAACGTTAACGGCACGTACCGTCCGGCGACCCTGCGGGATTTGCTTGTTCCCAATGACGGCAAGTATTATACCAACAAGACATGGTTGGCGGCGGTTCCGGGCGAGGCGTTCAATTATTCCAATTTCGGCTGCGGGATCCTCGCCTGCATCGTCGAAAAGGTGACGGGAGAGTATTTTACCGATTATGTGGCTAAGAACATCCTGCGTCCGCTCGGTCTGGACGCGTCGTTTCGCGCCGACGAGATCAAAAACAAGGCCGCGATCGCAAACCTCTATTACGGACCGGAAAACGGCGGGTTCAAGCTTTCCCGCTCCGGCGAAAGCTTCATCGCTTCCGTCTATCCTCACTTTCCGCTTGGAGAGAACTACCGGGGACCGGCTGGAGGGTTGTTTATCAGCATGCGCGACCTCATGAAGATCGCGCGTCTGCTCGTCAACGACGGCGTTGTTTCCGGTCATCGCGTTCTGGAAAAGGATACGGTCGACCAGATGCTGCAATTCCAATGGTACGGCGTATCAGAGAACTACCGGGCAAAGGGATTGCAATTGCGGTTCATGGATTTCGACGGAAAGACGTTCAAGGGTCATACCGGGTCGGCCTACGGGGCGATCAGCTATCTTTTCATCAATCGCGAGGAGAAACTGGGGATCTGCTTCATCACCAACGGCGGTAAATACCGTCCCGGAACGGTCATGTGCGATGTTCAGGAAAACATCTTCCGTTCTTTCCTTAACCATTATTGGCCGAAACAGGAACGGGAACATGTCTTCAGCGCCGCTTTCGGTTCTGCAGCGGGAATGCTTGACGATCGGGTCATCAGGTTTTCTTTCCCGCTTGAGTTAAAGGATGACGACGTTTATCTTCCGATCACAAACGTGGCCGACATCTTCAACATCGTGCCCGACGCGGCTTCAGGTGATGTGATCCTGCGTTTCCGGGGGCGCGAATATGTTGCGGTGACACCGATGCTTTCGCTTCGGGAAGTCTGCGCGACGTTCAACGCCGGCATCCGTCTGGAAAACGGGAAGATCGAGATCCGTTACTAGGGAGGCAATGATGTTCCTTTTAATCGCGAACGCGTTCTTTTTGGCGGCCGGAATCGTCCTCGTGGCGTTCCAAACCGTTGAAATCACTTCAAAGCGCGTTAAGCCGGCAATGAAACTTAAAGTCTTTTCCATTACCGGTTACCTGCTTGCGCTCGTTGCCATCATTTCCGGGACGTTGTGCGTACTTGCCAGTCGGCCGCTGTTGCTTTCCGACGACCTGAAGACGATTTTGATCGCGCTTGTCGTCGCGTTCACGATGTACGCTGCCTTCATCGTCGTCTGGTTCTGGCAGAAACGCATTCTTGTTAAGACGGTTTTCGATAATAGGAAACCCCAACCGAGGGATTCCTATTTCCGGGGATTGACCGAACGCTTTCTCAACCTCGCCATTTACGGACTGCTTTATGCTTTCGCGATCATGTTTTTCGTGATCGTGCTTATGAGTTACTTAAACGGTAACTGAGTGGGATATAAAAAGGAAGGAGATAATCATGGATTTACGAAATTACAAAAACGAAATCGAGCGTCTGTGTTCGGAATACAACCGGATCAGGGTTCGACATGTATATTGGATTGGCGCCATGTTGTTTATCGCTATCTGGTTTGCAGGATTCATCGTCTTTGTAATTAAGAAACCGGACATAGTAAACAATTGGCTGATTTTTGGGTTTTTTATTGTCTCGGCGATAGTTATGCTGGCGATGTTTGCGCCGATTACGATCCATTTTATGCGTGTCCAAAAGAATAGACGCTCGCTTTTAAACACAAACATCGTCCGTCTCTTCGGGCGCATCATCGCTACGGAGACGCCTTATGTCATCGAGCCGGTTCGGGAAAAACCCGTGAAGATTGCGAAAAGCACAGGATTCTTCGGCCGGTTCGTCATTGTCCAGCCGAATTTCGCTTTCCACTTCCATATCGGCGACGTCAGCGGCGATTATGTTTCCGTGGGAGTGGGAAATAACGCCGGCTATTACAACATGAGCAGCATTAACGGCGATTTGATGGTGTTTTACCTGACGAATAATAAAAAGACTCCAGATTATGAACCGGTGCGAGTTTACTGTTCCCGGCTATCGGTATTATCACATTCTTTCTGAAGCGGACTGCCGGATTTATGTTCCGAAAGGAACAGTACCACAAGGCAACTTAACGCTTGAAAAGGCAATGTTCCGCCGCATGAAAAACGTCTTAACCGGCGTTAAGCACTGCGGGATTGTCTTTCATCCGGAAAAAACCGCGTTTTTCGCTGATCGCAAGCCGCCCTACACCTGGCCGGGAAAGATCGATTTTGAGAAATTTGCTGGGCAATTACATATTTGTATTGACATCCTGCGCCAGATTGAGGGACTAATCGGCGTGTTAAGAAAAACGGAATAAGAAAGGGGGCGCCGCGATGCTGGTCGCCTTTTCCATTGACAACTTCCTATCCTTTGCAAGCAGGCAGACGCTTTCGATGGTCCCAAGCCTTGAAGGCGGAGTGAAAGGCCACAGAATTGATCTGGGAGAATTCGCCGTCCTGAAGACGGCGGTCATCTACGGAGCCAACGCCTCCGGAAAGAGCAATCTTTTGAAGGGGTTTACGATCGGTTGCCGGCTCATCCGCGGCGACGCCGGTTTCGATCTTTCCGCCATCAGGGATTTCTATGCGAAAACGAAAAGTGTGAACCGTTCCCGGCCCACGCTGTTTGAATACACGTTTTACTGCGAGGGAAAAGCATTCACGTACGGGTTTGAAATCCTGCTTGACAAATCCAAGGTCTTAAATGAGTGGCTTTACGAAATTGACCCGCGCACCGACCGGGAAAGGCTGATCTTTCTTCGCGACGTCGGAAAGGGAACTGTCGAATTCGGGGACGGATACCCGCATATGGATCTTGAAAACCTGAAGGACGATTGTCTCGCCCTTACGCATGCCAGGGACCGCGAACCCTATCGTTTGGCGCTTTCATGGTTTCAGGAAAAAGTGAAGATCCATCGCGACGGCGGTAATGATTACGGTTACGCCGCGCGTTTCCCCGCCGACAAGGAGGAGTTTCTTGCATTGCTGGGACGGTTCGATACGGGGATCGTCGATATGAAACTGGAAAATCAAACTGAGAATACGATGCTTTTCCGGCGTGGCCGCGATTTGTATGCGCATGGCTATGATGTCCCGGTCAGGTTCAGACATCTCAATTCCGATTTTCCCTTCAGTTATGGCGACGAGTCGACCGGAACACAGCGGCTGATCGATTTCACCGATTTCCTTGTCCGCCCACCTGAAGACGGAATTTTCCTGATCGACGAGATCGATCGCGGTATTCATCCCCTGTTGGGGAAGAAGATGATCGAAGAGTTCAACCGCCGCTATGCGGATTTTCCTTGCCAGCTGGTCTTTACCACCCATAATGCCAGCCTGCTTTCCGACGCGCTTTTCCGCCGTGACGAGGTCTGGTTCGTCGAGAAAGGTGAGGACGGCGCCTCACGGCTCTTTTCGCTCGATATTTTCAAGGAACACTACGCCGATCCGAAGGAAGCGTATCTGCGCGGAGCTTTCGGCGCGATCCCGATGCTTGGAAAGGACGAAAACAGCGATGGCGATTAAGGAACGGGTGTCGCTTTTCAAGCGATACAGTGACGAGCGGATTCACCAGGTCGAGCCCTTCCGGACATATTATCTGATCATGGAGGGGACGAACACCGAACCTCAGTATTTCTGGCATCTCGACCGCTTTCTGGCGAAACACCGCGTCCGGAACAATGTCAAACTCGTCTTTCTTGACCGGACGCACACCGACCGCGGCCGGAACACGCCGCGCCAGTTGTTCACCTTCCTGCGCGAATGGCGGAAAGAAAACAAGGACGAAAACGCCATCTACTGCATGGTGTTCGACCGCGACAGTTATAAGGCCTACGAAAACCCGGCGGAAGCGTACCTGGCGTTCGTGCGCCGTGTCAAAGCCACCGCGGTCAGGATGATCGTCACCAGCCCGTGTTTTGAAATCTGGCTGCTTCTGCACCGGGAAAGGGCCGTCGCCGAGTATATCTGGCCCGATTCCCGGAATATTTTTTTGAACCGGCGCCTCAATTCACGCTACACCTATTTGAGCAAACTGGTGCAGGATGTGTTCGGGTTTAATCCGAAGACCAGCGTTCCCGCCGAGATCGTGGAAAAGGTGGATGTGGCGCTTGCCCAGGCGGGCTTTCTTACATCCGATGTGGAAGAAATGGCCTACGAAATCGGCGAGAACGTCAGCGCCTTCATCAAGGAACTGTGCTTTGACCCGCGGGATTTAAGGTAGATTTATTGCCTGGAATTGCCGAATCGTGGTATAATTTGTATGACAGAGGGATCGTCAGGGTGTTTTACGATCTCAGGGAAGGCATACCAAATCTGTTGTGAGGAGGTACATCATGCGCCGCGTTATCGTCTTCATCATCGCGCTCATCACTTTCATCCTCTTACTTTATAACTATATACCCGAACAGGACGGTAATGGCGGCCTCGGCGGCGGCGACCAGGATGCCGGCGGTGGTCAGATCACCGTTTTCGTGTTCGTGGACGGCGAACGCAAGGAAATCGTGATGAGGAAAGACAGTTCCCTGAACCTGGAAGACATTCCGACTTCCGGCAAGACGATCACCGGACTTTATTACGATCCCGAATACAAGTATCGCTACATGGGAGAAGCGATCGGCCAGTCGACGACGTTGTACGCGAAGACCGGCGACGGAGAAACCGGCGCCTTCACGTCGATCGCCTTTACGCTTCACGAAAACGAAAGCATGACCAACCCCGGTTATTCCGGCATCGAACTGATCATGTTGACGTTGGACTTCGATGCGCATTTCGCCACATATCCTTCCGCGGTAAATCGCGTGGCGTTCGTTTCGCGTTTCGACGATAACTTCTTCGTCGAAAACGCCGTCATTGTCTTATATGCCCTCGCGGGAGCGGAAGAAGCGGACTTTTCGGTAAACGAAGTCCGGAAGGCGGGCGCGACGCTCGACGTCAACCTGGCGTTCCGGAGTGGCGCGGAGGCGGAAGAGAAAACATATCTGCTTTTCGCCATCGAAGTCAAGAAAAGGGATGTGAGCGGGATAAACAAACTCACGATCTCGGTCATCGACACTGAAACCGGGGCGAAGGAGAGCCGTTATTAC
Organism: Caryophanales bacterium UBA3946; assembly: GCA_002385575.1. Lineage (GTDB taxonomy): Bacteria > Bacillota_I > Bacilli_A > ML615J-28 > CAG-698 > UBA3946. The sequence goes on from DGDS01000044.1 coordinate 21,852, forward strand.
GGTGATCCCACTAAGAAAAGGGAGGCGGAGGTCACCCTGATCATCGGCGCTGACCGCGCGGCACTCACCGTTCCCTTAAATTACACGGTGAAGGCCACAGACGTTCCCCGCCGCGAATATTACGAAGACATTATTATCTATGAGGACGCGGAGAAAACCGTGCCGTACAACGAACCGTTAAAGGAAGATAAGGTATTGTATGTTTCCTGCCGTTTGCGCGTTTTCACGGTGGCTTTCATCATCGGCGAGCGCGTCGAATTCGTGACGCGTCCGGCCGGGATGGTACTAAGCCTTGATGACGTTCCTCCGCAGGATGGGGAAACATATATCGGGCTTTTCTACGACGAACGTTTCCGCGTTCCATACGATGATGCTCCCCTGACCGGAAGCACCGTCATCTACGTGAAAAGCGAATAAGAGTTTTGAACATAAAAAACCAGCCATCCGGACTACGGACGGCTGGTTTTGTTTTCAAAGGGTTCAGGAAGGTTTGCGGGCGCTTTTTCTTACCGCGATTTCTTCCAGGATTTTCGCATACATCTCTTCGTCGATGACACATTTTTTGTTCAGGACGATATAGGCGCCGAAGATGAGCAGGACCGGGAGGATCGTGATCGAAGCGCGCAGGATGAAGCGCATCGCGAACTTGCCTTCGGCCTGTTCGCGGAAGGCCTTGTCGGCGGCGCTGTTGATGATTAGTTCGTATTTGATCGTCCCGTCCTTTTTCCGGACTTCCTTATATTCGAGCTTGTTGATGATTTCTTCGATATTGTCGGCTTCGGCCAGTTGTTCCAATTCTTCGTCGAGGAGCAGCTCGCGGACCTTCGGTTCGCACTCGGCGATCGTGACGACTTCCTCCTGGTCGAAATACATCTTCAGTTTTTCTAGTTTACTGACGTTTTGTGAGAGAACGTAGATGCCGGAAATGATCAGCACGAGTGTTACCAGGCCCTGCTGGAGGGCGCTGCCCAGTTTCGCCATGAACGGCCGAAGCGAGAAGATCACGCTTTCGTTGCGTTCGCCGGTCTTGTATTCGTTGTATTCGACGGTATTGGTGATGCCGATCGTCTGGATCATGTAGAAGATCGACTGTCCCGCAAACGCCATCGCGCCGAATAAGCAGACGGTAATGATGTTGACGGGTAAAATAGGAATGAAGCCCATGAGCAGGAACAACAGGTATCCAAGCCCGGTCAGATAGAAACTATAGCGCAACAACCGTTTCCGGCCCATCTTCCGGCTCAGGAACGGATAGAATGACTGGACGACGATATTGCTTAGGCCGAAGGTCAGCACGAAGATCGTCGTCAGAAGACCGTCATAGCCGAGTTCGAGGTAGAAGAAGTTGTATCCGAGGGCGATGATCAGACCACTGCCAACGTTATACAAAAGCATCGAAAGCACGACCCAGAGCAACTGGTCGTTGCCTTTGATGACCTTGTACATCTTCTTAATCGAGACGTTCTCCTCCGCCTGGACTTCCAGAGACAAGTCCTGCTTGACGCCGAAGACGGTCAGGCACTGGCAGGCAACGAGGAAGAAGGCGATGATGATCGCGATCATTCGGTAGCCCTTGACGGCGTTCCCGACGGCCACAAGGTTCACCATGGCGTGGGCAGCGAGCGTCCCGACCGCGGCGAAAACGACCGCCATCGTGGCGACGCTGTCGCGTTCCTTGGCGTTACGGCTTAAGGCCGGAAGCATCGACCAGTAGGAGATGTCGTTCATCGTGAAGGCGATCTCCCAGAGCAGGTAGATCACGCCGAAGAAGATCACGAAGTTCCAACCGTTATTGCCGGTCGGCGCCCAGTTGAACATGACGACGATGACGAGCGCGGTGAACACGGCGCCAATCAGGATCCACGGTTTGAACTTGCCCCAGCGAGTCTTCGTGTTTTCGATGATCGCGCCCATGATCGGGTCGTTGACCGCATCCCAGACGCGACCGACGATCAGAAGGATGCCGATGATCGAAAATTGGGCTTCCGAGAGCCCGAGGCCGGCATATTGGATATAAAGCAAGAAAAACGTTGATACCAGCGTGTAGGTCATGTCGCGGCCGATACCGCCGAGACTGTAACTCCATTTAGTGCGGCCCGACAGTTTGGCCTGCGTGGTGTTTGAATTCATTTTTTCCTCCGTAAGTATAATGAAAGTGTTTTCCGTACCTATTATATCATAATAACGGCAAAAGCATAATAGATTTTTTTATTTTTGATGAATAAAAACAATCGCGGGCGATATAATATAATTGTCATATGACAATGGATTCCGACGGTTACCATTTAAAACAAAAACCATGAGTTGCTCGTTTTCCACGTTTCGAGCAAGAAATCAAAACAGAACGTGGCTGGGCCCTCCGAGCGAGGGTCCTTTTCATTAACCGTGGTTTGGAAATAGGAAAACGTTTTATTAAAAAAAACAATTTACAACATTATTTTTATATGATATAATGCCCTGGAAAAGTAAATAAGTCGTATATCTTCGATAATATGGTTCGAAAGCTTCTACCCCAATACCTTAAATGTTGGGACTACGACGACTTAGTTATATCTACAATGGTATAGGTTTTATCAGTATGCCGACTAAGGTCCGGGGTGGAATTTCCGCTCGGGCTTTTTTTTAAAGAATACGGCTTGACTTTTTATGGGCACAATGCCATTAAAAAAAAAAAGGAGGAAAAATGGAACAAACCAAACCGTTGCTTTATGAAGCAAACGAGAAACCGCCAGCCGGTAAATGGATTCTCATGAGTCTGCAGCACGTGTTCGCGATGTTCGGCGCCACCGTTTTGGTGCCGCTTTTGACCGGACTTCCGGTATCGGTCGCCCTATTCACTTCCGGCGTCGGTACCTTGATTTACATTCTTTGCACGAAAGCGAAAGTACCTATTTATCTGGGAAGCTCTTTCGCGTATATCACGCCGGTGGCGATTGTTTCCGGTTTCAGCGCTGATCCAGATACCGCAAAATATGGCTCTGCGCTTACCGGATTATTCGTCGTCGGTGTTATTTATGTCGTCATCGCGTTAATCATCAAGATTGCCGGTAAAGGTTGGATCGACAGGTTGCTCCCGCCGGTCATCATCGGTCCGATGATCGCGATCATCGGCTTCAGCCTCTCCTCGGTCGCGATCGAAAGTTCAGGCTTGATCGCGGGCGGTGACTGGAAAGCGATATTGATCGCTACCGTCGCGTTCCTGAGCGTCATTTTAATTGCCATTTTCGCCAAGGGTTTCTTTAAGATCATACCCTTCCTTGTCGGCATCGTCGCCGGCTATGTTTTTGCCCTGATTCTTGGAGCAGTCGACTTAGAGCCGATAAAAGATGTACTTTCCCATCCCGGACAATGGGTGAAGATTCCCGAATTCATGTTCCTGTGGTTCAGGGACAAGGAAGTGACATTCTTAGGATCGGAAATCACTTTCTACAAAGTGAATTTCGCCGCACTGATAACGATCGCCCCATTGGCATTCGTGACCGCCTGCGAGCATATCGGCGACCATGCCGTGCTTTCGAAGATCTGCGGGAAGGATTATCTGAAAGATCCCGGACTTGACCGTACCCTGATCGGCGACGGGATCGCCACTTCCTTCGCGGCGCTGGTCGGCGGACCCGCCAACACGAGTTACGGCGAGAACACCGCGGTCGTCGGCATGACCAAGGTCGGTTCGGTATGGGTCACGGGGCTCGCGGCCATTATCGCCATCGTGCTTTCGTTTTTCAATGTCCTGACGGTCATCATCCAGTCGATTCCGGCTGCCGTCATGGGCGGTATGTCGATCATTCTTTACGGCTTCATCGGTCTCAACGGTATCAAGGTTCTGATCGATAACCAGGTCGATTATTCCCAGACTCGTAACATGATCATCACCTCGACGATCCTGGTCCTCGGATTGGGCGGCGCCGTCATCGATTTTGGGAAATTCTCCGTTTATGGCATGGCCCTGGCCGCCATCGTCGGCATTACCCTGAATCTGGTCCTACCGAAGGAAAAAGAAAAAAAGCCGAAGAAATACGAAAATTCGAAATAAAACAAAGTTACAAGTTATCGCTAAAGAGAACAGGTGATCGCGGCGATACGTGATCACCTTTCTTTGCTTTTCCGTTTGTTCCATTGGATATATGCTTCCCGGTTGTTCCGGGAAGTTTTTTATAGATTAATGAATGATGTCAGCTATATTAGGAATTCTTTTATTATTCGGACACAAGCGGGAATAAATAATATAAAATGCAATAAAAAATAACATATTAGTAAAAGAAAGTAGAATATATGTGTATGAATATATAAATACGAAAATAATACTTGCATATCATAATAAATGGTGGTATAATTTGAAAGTGCACAGGATACTATTTGAAAGCAGGGTGGGCACATTGGAAATTACAAGAATTAGAATCGATGGATTCAAGAATATTGTGAATGCGGAAATAAAACTCGATAAAATAACGAGTCTACTGTCTGTCAATAGTTATGGGAAATCAAATTTATTACAAGCGATTGATTTTGGGTTCTTTTTTATTAATGCTTCGCCAAACAAAAAGAAAAAAATGATGTGCTGGATTGGCGGTTTCCCTTTAAATGAGGAATATTTAACGGATATTTTTAGTTTTGAAATGCAAGGGATGATTGAAGCCGATAATAAAAAGTATGATGTAATTTTTGAATATTCATTTATGTGGGGAAAACCCGATAAAACATCCGGCATTGTTTCTGAAACATTAAGGATAAAGAATCTTGATGATAGTCAAAAACACTCTTTATATATTTCAAGAGACAAAGAAAAATGTTTATATAAGTCTTCCTTATCCGGACGTTGTGACAAAGAGATCAAAATCGGCGACAATGAACTTCTTATTAACAAATTAATGGCATTTGATAATTTGTTTTATTTAAATATCATTAAGGTGCTTAATAACATTTACATCTACATCGATCGCCACTTTGATTCTAATCCATCTTATGAATTACCATTTTTATATATAAACTCTGACGAACTATCTTTATCAGACAATAAGGATATTCCGCGTGTCCTTTATTTCTTAAAGGAACAACATCCAGAAAAATATGAGTTAATCATAAATACCTTAATGGATATCTTTTCTTTTATCGAAAAAATAGAGATAGAAGTATATCCTCTGGAATATAGAGGATCAATGCAACAAATCGCATCGGAAAACGAATTATTCAAATTAGCCGATAAAAAGTATATCTTATATGCAAAACATAAGAATTTGGTTACACCAATTAACTTTTTGCAGTTTTCGGATGGCGTGAAAAGGGTGCTTTTACTGCTAACTTACCTGGTTTTGGCCGAAATAAACAATTATCCCTTAATCGCCATTGAAGAGCCGGAAAATTCGATTAATCCGGGGTTGCTAAAAAAATACATTATCGCTTTGGACAATTTTGTTGATAGAACGAAAGTACTCATTACAAGTCATTCCCCTTTTCTTGTAAACTATATTGATCCATCCTCATTATATCTGGGGGTTCCAAATGAAAAAGGACTCGCCATTTTTAGAAAGGTTAAAAGCTCTTCTGTTTCTAAAATTTATCATGCTGCTGATGACTCGAATGTGCTTGTGGGAGAATACTTATTTGATTTGATGAGCAGTGACAAAGATGACGGTGTAATATTAGAAAAATATCTTGAACATGAGTAAACAAAGGCTTTTAGTCATTGTAACAGAAGGGCCAACCGATGAAGAATTTTATAGGAAGGTTTTATCAGAAATAAAACAAAATAATGATGGGGTTAAATTTAGTTTTGATAGTATAAAATTTATTTGCGCATATGGAATTTGTAATTTCGCAAGAAAAATCCCGAGCAAATTTAAGCGTGAATTTGCAAATGATGAGTTCTTAGACTATGAAAAGGTCGTATGCTTATGCTATGATCTTGATGTTTTTAATTATGCGCAGAAACCACCAATTGACCGGGCAAAATTAGAAGATGAATTATTAAATGCTGGTGCTAATAAAGTGATACACATTAAAGCCGATAGAACGATAGAAGACTTTTTCTTAAAGGATATTGAAGGCATTAAAAACTATTTGGGTTTATCGAAAAAATATAAGCTGCCTAAAAAGTCAGGTTTGGAATTATTGAAACAAATGTTTAAAGATAGTAAAAAAACTTATTTTAAGGGAGAGAGAGTTCGCGGTTTTGTGGATGCGCTTAATATAAGTTTAATACTGTCAAAAATATGCGGACAAATATCGGCTTTGTGTTATGAATTAAGCTATGAATGCCCTGGCAACAAATGCAAACGAAATGTGGAAAATGGCTAATTAAGAAACAGTTTAGAGTTTAGTTGGTCATTTTCCTTCTTGTTTGGTAATAAAAAGGGGATAGCGCAGCGTGGCGAATGGTGTTATAATAATACCTGAGGAGATAATGACCATGGCTTTCAACAGAAATTTCAACCGGAAAAACACCCATTCCTACAAATGGGACATGCCGCGTCTTGGAGGAAAGCGTCCCGACGACATCATCGCCCTTTCCGTCGCCGATTCCGACTATCCAACGGCGCCCATCGTTAAGCGGGCGCTCAGGAAACGGGTCGCGCACGGGGCATTCGGCTACACTTATGTCGATGACGGCTTTTTCCGCGCCGTTTCCGCCTGGACCTCAAGACGTTATGGCTACCGTCCGGAACCCGGATGGATGCTGACCGCGCCCGGAGTCGTCAACGCCATTTACTGGACGATCCGCGCCTGCGTCGCCCCCGGGGAGACGGTCGTCATCCAGACTCCGGTCTACCAGCCGTTTTACCGCATTGTTCCCGATGGCGGCGCGAACCTTACCGTCAACCCGTTGATCGACGCCAGGGATCATTACGAGATCGATTTCGCCGATCTGGAGGCGAAGTTCCGTTCCGGCGCAAAAATGCTCATTTTCTGCAGTCCCCATAACCCGGTGGGGCGGGTGTGGCGCCGCGACGAACTCGAGCAGCTGGTCGCGCTGGCGAAAAAGTACGACGTGATGCTTGTGAGCGACGAGATCCATTGCGATTTCGTTTTATTTGATAACCGCTTCACTTCGCTTGCTTCGTTTTATCCCGAATACGAGAAGATCGTCGTCCTGATCGCCCCGAGCAAGACCTTCAACGTTGCCGGTTTGAAATTCTCCCTGATCATCGCGCCTGACGCCGACATCCGTGCCCGCATCGCTAAAACGCTTGATACCAATTGCATTTCCGCAAGCAATCCCCTCAGCATCGAGGCGGCGCGGGCCGCTTACGAACGCGGCGACCGCTGGCTTGATTGCCAACTCGCCCATATCGAGAAAAACTTCCGGATCGTCGCGGATTTCTTCCGGGATAACTTCCCTGAAGCGATCGTCTATCACCTTGAGGGGACGTACCTCGTCTGGGTACGGATATCATTTTTGGGCCGTCCGGTCAAACAGATCACCGAAGAGTTAATCGGTTACGGGCTTGCCCTCAATCCGGGCTCGATGTTCGGTCCCGATGGCGAAGGTTTCGTCCGTATCAACCTTGCCTGCGGGCGGCGGCGCTTACGGGAAGCCCTCGACCGCTTCCGAAAGTACGCGAACGACATCATCAACAACGATAAAACATAAGCATGGCCGCCCTGACGGCCTTTTTTATTGCATCCGGGCGCGTTTTGTATTATAATTAAATCAGAAGGTGATTGTGATGAAGACAGCGGGAATAGAGAAATTGAAAAAAGAACTGGAAAACGTCAAAGAATATTTTATCGAGTTATATAAAGAACACGAGGATTTGGCGAAGGAAAGCCGGCATAATTACCACAAGTACTGCCTGCTTTTCGGCGCCGCCCATTATGAGCGGTACCGCTCCTACCTTAACTGCGAACGCCTGAAACGGAAACTGGAGCTGTGCAAGTCCTACGTCAACCGTCACGCGCAGATCGACCATCTGGAAGTGGAAAAGGCGGTCAACGAGGAACTGATGGACCGGTTTGGGGAGTTAAGGGACATACTCGCGGACTATGTCGAGGCGGTAGTCTATTTCCGCGTTCCCCGTCCAACGCCGGAAGAAGAGGACGCCATGAGCCGGATTTATTACCGGATCGCGCGCCTGTATCGTTTAGAACCGGACGAGGCGTTCAGCGAGTTATGGGAAAAGACGATTTCGGCATACCGGCGCGATGACCTGGAGGAACTGCGCGCCTGCCTCGCTTGGGCCGACGGCTTCTTTACGGAACCGGAGATTCCGGAAGACGCCGCCGCGTTGAAAACGCAAATCGCGTCCTACCGGAATAAAATCAGAGAATACAAAACCAAGAATAGAGAAATCGTCACGAGTTTCCCCTACAACATCGGCGAACTGCTCGCGGACGAGGATTATATCGCCGAAGAACTGACGAAACTCGCGGACGAGAACCGCTCTTACCGCGAGAAAGCGGAGAAGTATCACAAGGCGCTGGAAAACATCCTTCCGGCCCTTGAAAAGGAAAACATCGGACATAATAACGAAACCTGAAGAGTCAAAGGGAACGCACGAGGATCGAAGTATGGATAAAATCATCGAACAGATCAAAACCTCCCGCCGGCCGGTGGTCATCGCCGCGCCGGCGGTTATTAAAAAATTGACCGCGACGCTCGCGGAAGCGCGCCTTTTTCGCAATGTGACCTATAAGTTGTTCAGAACCGCGGCGGAGGATCTTTTGGGATCGTGGAAACCGGCGGCGCGCCTTGCGGTTGCCCGCGATTTAAAGGTTTCCCCGGAACACACCGAGATCCTGCTTGCAAACAGCTTGTTCGCCCGTCCCGGCGTCAGTCGGAAGGTCGACGAACTCTGCGCGCTCCGCGAACGATACAAGGAATACCTGGATTACAGCGGACTGATCCTGGACTTTTACCGCGGCCGGGAGGTCATCATCGTCGGCGATTACGGGACCGACGATTTGTTTAACCGGGCGCGCGCCATTCTTACGGAGATTGCCAATGTCATTTCCCATGCAACGGATTCCTTCATCAGAAAGCCCGTTCCCATTTACCGTTTCAAGGATTATAAGGAGGAAATTCTTGCCCTCGGGTATGAAGTCGCTTCCCTTATATATATGGGTGTAAGACCCGACAATATCAAGATCCAGAAACCGCCTGCTTCCTACATGCCCTATTTTGACGAGGTTTTCTTCCTGCTGGGCATCGAATATGCAAGCGCAAGCGACTTTACCCTATCCGAATACGAAGTCACGAAGGAAATCATGACCGCCCTGGCGGCGCGCCGCGGCGAAAAACTTTCGGCCGCGTTGCCGGACATCTTGAAACGATATCGGGATTATGAAAATCCGGTCATCTCCGCCATCACCGGCGTTTTTAACCGTTACATGGCCTACGACCTTACCGTCGCCGCGATTTACGCGGATTTGGCTTACTCCTTATCAACGAGCCGGCTTCCAGCTCCCGATTACCGGGGCGCGGTCATCCTTACCGATCTTAGGGACGATGTGGCGGCGGCGGACGATCACTGGTTCATTCCCGTCTTCAATCAGGATATTTTCCCCGCGACCCATCTGGACGACGATTACCTCGACGACGATGAAAAGGCGACCCTGGGGCTTTTGACGGCGCGGGAAGCGAACCGCCGAGAAAAGGCCCGCGCGCTTGCTTCAATCGACCGCGCACCGCGCCTTTATCTTTCCTATTCCCTGATGGCTCCCGACGGGATGGCGGTAAAATCACCGCTCGTATCCGCAGTGATTGAAAAACACGGGGCTTTTGAACAAGAGTACAAGCGCCCCGAAAACGTCAGTTATTCCCGCGCCCTCGACATCATCGCTCTCGGGAAGAGACTCGACAACTATTATAAGTACGACGTCCGGGAGGAAGGACTGGAGAAACTGTTGGCGGCTTATCCCGATCATTCCTGCCTCACATACAAAAACGCCTTCAACGGCCTGGAGCCGGATACATATAAAAGACTTTTCCGGACTCCCTTCGTCCTATCCTACACTTCGATCGATAAGTATTATCGCTGCGCGTTTGCCTTTTACCTGGAAAAGATCATCAAGCTGACCCGCGGCGGAAACGAAGAAGCGCTTTACATCGGCAACCTCTTCCATTACTGCCTCGAGGCCTTGCTTGCGCAACCGGACATTTCCGACACTCGCGCTTTCCTTGAGGAAAAAGTCGCCTCGTATCTTTCCGCCGAAGGTAAGGAACCGACCGCCCGGGAGAAGCATTTCATTGAAAAATACCTTGCGATTCTGGAAAAACTCGCCGACTTCTTCCGCGAACAAAATGAAAATAGTTCCTTCGCCGTATACGGGCTGGAAAAGGAATTCGAGGTTCCCCTGGGTGAGGGCGTCGTTCTTAAAGGCAAAATAGACAAAATCCTGACCACTGAGGCGGACGGAGTGACCTACGCGATCGTCATTGATTACAAAAGCGGTGAGCCCGAGGTCGACTTGAATCGCGTCGTCCACGGACTGGACTTACAGCTGCCGATCTATTTTTACCTGCTCAACAGCGGCGGTCATGAATACCGTTTTGCGGGGATGTATTTACAGAAGGTGCTTCCCAGCGGCGTTTTCGCCCGTCAGGAGGGGAAAACATACGAGGATCAGTTACACGATTATTTCCGCCTAAAGGGTTATACCAACGGCGACCGTTCCGTCCTTCAACTCATCAACCGCGATTTCATGGTATCGGGTTTTCGAACGATCGCGGGGTTGCGCCTGACCGGCGACGGATCCATCCATAAAACCGACGCCGCCCGGGTGCTAACGGACGCGGAGTTCGCGCGGTTGATGGAGATCGTCGGAGAGAAACTTATGGAGGCGCGGGATGGCATCCGCGCCGGGAAGTTCCCGATCAACCCGAAAAAGAATAACAAGATTGACAGCTGCGAATACTGTCCCTACCGCGACGTATGCTTCCGCGAGGAAGCCGATTACCGGGAACTTGTTTTCGATAAAAATCTGTCCTTCATCCGGGAGGCCCCATGATACCGATCAAACCGAAAAACGCCATCTGGAGCGATGAGCAGTGGCAGGCGATCTTCGCCCGCGGCGCCGACGTCCTCGTCAACGCCGGCGCAGGAAGCGGTAAGACCGCGGTCCTGACGGAAAGGATCGTGCAGATCTTGAAGGCGGGCGTGGGCATCGAACGTCTGATCGTTCTGACTTTTACCCGCGCCGCCGCCGCGGAAATGAAGGAAAGGATCCGCGCGCGTTTGCGCGAAGAAGCGGAAAACGGGACGGTGGAACTGCGCGAAGCGCTTGAAGGCCTTGACCAAGCCGCGATCCAGACGTTCGACAGTTATGCGCTGCGGCTCGTCCGCCGTTACCATTACCTGCTCGGGGTTTCCCGTTCCGTCGCCATCGGCGATGCGGTGATCTTCAGCCGCGAAAAGAAGAAGTGCATCAGCGAGATCTTTGATGAGCTTTACCGCCAGCGCGAACCGCGCTTCCTCAGTTTCATCGACCTGTTCGCGATCAAAAGCGATCGAAAGGTCGAGGAATACATCTACGAACTGGACGCGAAGATGGAGATGCTCGCGGAAAAGGAAAGTTACCTCGATGTCTATCTCGACCGGCATTACAGTCGGGAATTCATTGACAAAGCCCTTGACGACTTCCTTTCCGTCCTCGCCATCGAGGTCGAAAGCATCCGCCAGCGCCGCGAATACCTGCGCCGGATCATCACCGACCGGAAACTATTGGAGTATCTGGACAAGCTCGATGAATGCCTGTCCGGACTGTTCAGCGCCCGCGCCTATGGCGATTACTTGGAGGCCCGGGAAATCAGGCTGCCGACATTGCCGCGGCAGGCGGACGAAGTCGAGAAGGCGAAACTCGTCTACCAACGCGACCTGATAAATAAAAACCTGGAGCGGATCAAGGAGCATTTGCGTTTCCGTGATGTGGACGAGATGCGCGCCGAAGTGGAAGCGACCCGGGAACACGCGGAAATAATCATCGAGATAATCCGGCGACTGGACGCAAAAATGGCGGCCTTCAAACGCCACCTCGACTGCTACTCCTTTAACGATGTCGCGAAAATGGCGATCCGCCTGCTTGTGGAGAACGCGGAAATCCGCGCGAAAATCAAAAATGACACCTACGAGATCCTGATCGACGAGTACCAGGACACAAACGACCTCCAGGAGATGCTGATCGCCCTCATCGCCAATGACAATGTCTACATGGTCGGCGATGTCAAGCAGTCAATCTACCGCTTTCGCAACGCCAATCCCGAGATCTTCCGGCAGCGCTACTTCAAGTTCAAGCATGAAGGAAAGGGCATCGCGATCGATTTGGCGAAGAATTTCCGTTCCCGCCCCGAGGTCCTTGCCGGAATCAACGAAATCTTCTCCCGGATCATGTCCAGGGAGATGGGCGGGGTCGATTATGACGACGGTCACGCCCTTTTGTTCGGTAACGAGGCCTATCTGCGCAACCTTGGAAGCGGCGATTCCGGGCTGACGATTTTGACCTATGAACCGCGGCCCGATTACCGCCCGGAGGAAATCGAGGCGTTCCTGATTGCCGGCGACATCCGCGCCCGGATCGCCCGCGGCCAGTTGGTCTATGACAAGGCCGTGAGAGGGATGCGTCCGGCCGGATACGGCGACTTCGCGATCCTCACGCCCGAGAAGAAGAACTTCGATTTGTACAAGCGGATCTTCGAATATCTGAAGATCCCCCTGATGATCCATAAGGACGAAAACTTCGCCGCCAGTTCCGAGTTCCATGTCATCAAAAACATCCTCCGCTGCGTCCAGGCCCTCGCCCAACCCGAGGTCGACGAGGAACTTTTCGGGGATGCGTTGATTAGCGTGCTGCGCAGTTTCGTCGTGGCCGCGCCGGATGACCTGATCGCCCGCATCTACGTGGCCGGCGCCCATTCGGGCGTAAAATCGCTTTACAGCGAATTATATGTGAAGCTGAAAAACATTACGGATACCGCGAAAAAATCGACTCTGAGCGAAATTTTGGGCGAAATCTACCGGGTTTTCGGGTTTTATGAGAAATTGCCCACCCTTGGGAACGTCGAACAGGCAGAAAACAACCTGAACTACCTGCTAAGTAAATTCCGCGGCCTCGACCGGATCGGCTACCGGCTCACGGACGCGATCGAGTATCTGGAAGCGCTCGAGGAAGCCGGACCCGACGCCGAGATGCAGAAGCCGGCAATCGTGAGCGCGGCCGCCGTCAACATGATGACGATCCATAAATCGAAGGGTCTTGAGTTTCCAATCTGCTATTACGCCGACACGGAAACGGAGTTCAAGCACACCGATGTCAAGGCGCGCCTGCTTTTCTCCCGGGATTACGGGATCGTCCTCCCGGTGTTCGCCGAGGGACTTAAAGACACCTTCTACCGGACGATCGTCCGGCAGCGGTTCGTCGCTGACAACATCGGTGAGAAGATCCGCCTATTTTATGTGGCGCTGACGCGGGCGCGGGAGAAGATGATCATCGTCGCGCCGCGGCCGGAGGAAAGCTACCGGCTGGACGGCGGGTTGGTTCCGCTTGCGGACAGGCTCAATTATCGCTCTTTCCACGCGATCATATCATCGCTTAGTCATACTCTGGAGAATTACTTCACCTTCCGCGATCCGGAAGACCTGACCCCCGTTTACAAGATGCGGGTCGAACTTCCGGTGCCTGAGGTCCCGGCCGGGGAAGCGCTCGAGAAAAGGCAGGTCCGGACGGAACGGACACGCGCCGAGAAGATCGTGGCCTCGGCCCCCGCGACGGAACTGGTAGCGCGGGAACGGCTTGAGGCGATGGAACTGGGAACGCGCGCCCATAAGGCGCTGGAGTTGATCGACTTTACCGCCGATCCCATCCCGCAAATTGAAAAACTCGGGGAAAGCCCGTTCGTAAAAGAAAAAATCGCGGCCTTCTTCCGCCTGCCGCTGTTTAAAGAGAAAAAGATCGTCGACAGTTATCACGAACACCGTTTCCTGTGGAAACGGGGCGACGAGACCGTAAGCGGCGTGATCGATCTGATCCTTGAAACTGAGGACGAGCTGATCATCATCGATTACAAGCTCAGCGCCATCGACAAGGAGGAATACCGGCGCCAGCTCGGCCTATACTGCGAGTATTTGCGGGACGTGTCGACCAAGCGGGTGAGCGCGTATCTATATTCCTTGATGAACGAAGAACTGATGAAAGTCAATTGAATTTATGATAGCATTAAATCCCGCGAACGATAATATACATTAAGCAGGACATTCCTTGGGAGGAACAGTGAACATTCTGCTCGCGTTCGCAATCGCAGTCGGCGTCGCGATGGACGCTTCCGCCGTCGCCATGGCTAACGGCATGGCCGAGCGGCGCGTCCGCCCGCGTAAGGCCCTCTATATCGCCCTGGTTTTCGGGCTTTTCCAGGGGGCGATGCCGGTATGCGGGTATTATTTCGGCCGCATCTTCAGCGGTCTGGTCCGTGACATCGCTGAATATATATCCTTTCTTTTGCTTTTCCTGCTCGGCGGCCGGATGCTTTATGAGGCGATAACGGCGCCGGAAGCGGGACTGATGCTTATGGAAAGGGAAACGATCCTCCTCCAAGGTGTGGCCACAAGCATCGACGCGCTCCTGGTGGGCGTGGCGCTGGCGCTTAGCGGCGCCGGCATCATCAGGGCGGCGCTCGTGATCGCGGCCGTAACGACCGTCCTTTCATTCGCCTCCGTTTACGTGGGCTGCGCCTGCGGGCGGGTCCTTGAAGACAAGGCCCGGGCGCTTGGCGGGATCATCCTGCTGATGCTCGCAGCGCGGATTCTCGCCCGGGGTTTCCGATAAAAATAAAAAGACGGTCAGGAAAACTGGCCGTCTCTTCATTCACAGGAGAAAAAATGACACAAAGTGTTTGCTTTCTTGGAACGTTTCCAGCGGGCTATCCGGATCCGTTCCTGTATATATTATAACATATCGCCGCTTCCGATACCACACTTTTGCATTAAAAAAACGGTAGCATAAGCAACGCGAATATAGTAAAATATACTCACCAAGGAGGCAATATGAACATCTGGCATAACCTCAATCCGAAACGCGTGACGGCGAACCGTTTCATCGCCGTGATCGAGATCGCCAAGGGCAGTAAGAAGAAATACGAGCTCGACAAGGAGACGGGGATGATCATCCTCGACCGGGTCTTGCATACTTCCACCCATTACCCGGCCAATTACGGCTTCATTCCCCGTACCCTGAGCAGCGATCACGATCCCCTCGACGTTTTGGTCCTGTGCGGGGAGGATCTGGAGCCGCTCTCGCTCGTCGAGTGCTACCCGATCGGCCTCGTGCGGATGATCGACGAGGACCTCGTCGATGACAAGGTCATCGCCGTTCCCTTCCGCGACCCGGTCTGGTGTCATTATCATGAACTGGAGGACCTGCCGCCGCATCTCGCCGATGAGATCGAGCATTTTTTCAAGGTATACAAGAACCTGGAACATAAAGAAACGACGGGATTTCAGACATTCGGCCGCGCGGTTGCCGAAGAAGTGATCACGGAAGCGATCAGGGCGTACGAGCGGGAGTACGGCCGCGGGGAGGGTAAGGATGCTCGCGACCGCGGTTAACGCGCTGGCGATCGTATTCGGCGGGGCGCTCGGCGTCTTTTTCAAACGCCTGATCAGGGAGGATCTGCGCGCGGCCGTGCTCAAAGCGGTCGGCGTCGTCGTGTTGCTTCTCGGGATCATCGGGACGGTGAACTCGGCGTTTTACCTCGTCCGCTATGACCTGCTTTTGATCATAAGCATCGCCCTGGGGACCCTGATCGGCGCGGCAGCGCGCCTCGACGTGCAGTTGAAGCGGTTTGGCGCGTATCTCGAACGGAAGATAAACAAGGGCGCCTTTTCCGAGGGGTTCATCACCGCATCGCTCGTCTTCTGCATCGGGGCGATGGCGATCGTCGGAAGCATCAACGCGGCCCTCGGCGATCCGTCGATCATCTACCTCAAGGCGGCCATCGACGGCATCACGGCGCTGGCGCTCGCTTCGTCGCTGGGCGCGGGCGTGATGCTCGCGGCTGTGCCGGTCCTGCTTTACCAGGGGGCGCTCACCGGTCTGGGCCTCGCCTTCGGGAACTTCATGTCGGCCGGCCTGATCGATGCCTTCGGTCTGGTGGGATATGCGATCGTGGCGGTGATCGGGCTGGATTTCATCCTGCCGGAGAAAATCAAGGCCGAGAACATGCTTCCGGCGCTGTTGCTTGTGATTATTTTATATCTGGTCGGATTGCGATAAATAGCATTTGGGAGGAGAAAGTCATGGAAAAAGCGGTGTTGTTATTGCACGGGTTTTTGTCGGACCCGGGGGATTTCACACCCCTGCTTCCCCATCTAAAGGAACGATACGCCCGGATCGAAATTCCCGTCTATCCCGGGCACGGCGCGGATGAGAGTTATCACGATTTCACAGCGGAAGGAACGCTGGCGCTAATCGAGGACAAGATCCGGGAACTGACCGCCTCCTCTCCCAGCGTCGATGTGATCGGTTTTTCGCTCGGCGGCGCGCTTTCGGCCTATCTTGCCCAGCGCCATTCGGTTAATAAGCTCGTGCTTCTGGCCCCGGCGAATAAATATTTCAATTTCTATATGCCCTTTTCGAAGATCCGCTATCTTGTCAAGAACTTCTACGCGATGGAGAAGGCGTACTTCAAACGCGACCGCGAGGGCGTCAGCTATTACAAGGATAAACTGAAGACGATGTTTTCCGACGATTTCAAGGCCCTGAAGATTGTCCGCGAGAAATATATGAAGAGGTATTTGCGAAAGGTTTACCAGAATTTCAAGACCCTGATCAAGACGGCGAACGAGGGAACCACCGAAATCAACGTCCCCTGCTTCATCGCCTGGGGGCGTCTCGACCAACTCGTGCCCAAGGAATCGGTCCGGATGATGCGCGCGCTGTGCCGGCACGAAAACACGGTATTGGAGATCTACGAGAACCATTCGCACCTGATGCTCCTGTCCCGCGCCAGCGAGGAAATCGTCAGGGATATCCTTGCTTTCCTCGACGCCTGATTTTTCCGTATTTTTTTCCGTTCCCGGAAAATAATAGGGATATGAAGAAGAAAATCATCCTCGATTATCCTCGTTTATTCTTAATGATCATTACCGCGGTGGCGATATGGCTCATCATTTATTTCGCCCGGGAAGGCATGTATAATTACAAACTGCTCGCTGCGGCGGGACTCGTCGCTTCCGCCTGGCTTCCCAACCTCATCGCGGCGCTTCTGAAGGTCAGGATCCCGAATGTCGTCGTGATCGTCTATTATTATTTTCTCGTCCTTACAATCTTGCTCGGGATCATCCTCGGCTTTTACCGGATCATCTCCTGGTACGACGATTTCACGCACTTCCTAGCCGGGGCGCTATTAGTCCTGCTCGGGATCTTCATCGCGACGCGGCTCGACAACGTCGGTTTTCTGAAGTTCTCACTGCTTTTGACCTACGGGTTGTTTTTCGCGGGCTTTTGCGTCGGCATCTGGGAAATCGTCGAATACGTCCTTGTTCGCACCGTCATGCCGGCCGGATCATATTCCCCCGCAAGGTCGGAAGTGGTGATCGACCTCATCATGAACGCGCTCGGGGCCTTTATGGTCGTCATCCTGCTTACGCTCGATGCTCGGGCATACGGACACAAATACCTGGAAAGGCTTTTGAGAAAGTTTACGCATGAGGGACCGCCGGATCGGACGAACGAAAAGAGTTTTTAAAGGCATGCGATTGTGATATAATGATTGCACCGAAAGGGAGAAAGCATGGTTAAAAAACTGGTCACGGATTTTATCAAGGGAATCCCGATTGGGGCCGCAAACGTCATTCCCGGGTTCAGCGGCGGCACGATGGCCGTCATTTTGAACGTTTACGAGCGCCTGATCGGCGCGTTGAGCGATATTCTGAGACGACCGCTGCGCGCGCTCAAGGACGTGTGGGCGCTCTTTTTAGGCGTGATCGTCGGTGTCATCATTGCCGTCAAGCTGATCGTCTTTTTGCTTGGTAATTTCCCAATCCCGACGACGATGTTCTTCGTCGGACTCATCATCGGCGCGATCCCCAGCATCCGCGCCAAGGCCGCGGAGGGTAAGGGCAAACCGGCCGACCTCATCGCCTTTTTTGCCTGCGCGATCATCGTGATCGTCGTTTCTTTCCTGAAGGGAAAGACCCCGAGCGCGGTCGATTACGATTTTCAAACCGCGATCATTATTTTCTTCCTTTCCGTCATCGCCGCCGCCGCGATGGTCATCCCCGGCGTGAGCGGTTCGATGATTTTGCTTGCCTTCGGTTATTACGATTTCATCTGGGAAGGCCTGATCGGCAACTTCATCGCCGCCTTCACCACCATCGATTTTCCCGGGATGGTGAATGCGGGCGTGATGCTGCTACCGTTTGCCTTGGGTGTGATCGCGGGCATCATCATCATCGCCAAGATCATCAAGGCCATGCTTGCCAGATATCCGCGGACCGTCTATCACGCGATTTTCGGACTGCTCATTGCTTCGCCCTTCGCGATCATTTACGGGATGTACCGGGAATACGGCGAAGCGATCAAGGGAAGCGGTTTTTGGGAATGGGCGGTCGGGGTGCTTGCGATTATCGTAAGCGCGTATCTTGTCAATTATCTGACCCGCTTCGACGAGAAGAAGGGCGCGGACACAACGGAATAAAAAATTCTGCCGGCAACGCCGGCTTTTTTGTTATATAAGGAGGTCCGGGCGGCTTTGTTTAGGCGGGAAAAATGACGGATTTTTCGTTTTTTATTGTCAAATTAAAAAAATAATTGAAAATATGGAAAAATTTTTATATAATATACATGATGCGTAACGGCGGCGAATTCTTTTGGGGAGTCCGGCATGAAAAAAAACTTGATTAATTCGGTTTTACTGTTCGCGGCGGCCTTACTTCTGCTGTTCGGCGTGGTCTACGCCTGGATCACGCTGACACCGGCGGTGCGGGTGCAGCAGTTTGTGGTCAACGTCAACAATTATTCGGCGGATCTAAGGCTGGATATCAAAAGGAACGACGACGAGTATACCGAGGCGGTTTCCGCTGCCGACGTCTACGAGCTTTTCCATAACACCCTCCCCAACGACCGCTTGTATTTCCGCCTGTCCATAACCAACAACGGCAATCATCCCGTGACCGCAGACATCTGGATGCTCGGCGTGTTCAGCGAGAACGAAAACGAAGGTTACGACATGCTCGACGTCTTTTTCCTGGACGGGGGGAAGTTCGTCCTCGACGGCACGGATTATCCCGTGGCGGTCGAACCGGAAGAGCCGGTCATCCGGCACGGCCAGGAATTAAACCTGTACCGTTTGAACAACATCATCGATGCCAATCACGATTTTCAGATATTCGACGATCTGGAATTTTCGGCGAATCAGACGCGGGTGCTGGAATTCATCCTCGTATATGATCAGAATACCGAAGCCCTGGGCTATCAGGGCGGGATCCTTTCCATCGCCGCAATCAACATAATCTTCAACATCACGGGAGAATAATATGGGAAAGAAGAAGTTCATCGCCATCTTAACGTTGCTTTTTCTCGCCATAGCCGCGCTCACGGCCAACCTGATCGTCGCCTGGCTGACCGATACCGCCACGACCGGGCCGACGGATTTCACCCTCGGGGACGTTTCCTTTGAGTGGTCGGGCGCAGTCAGCACCAACTACGTCGTACCCGGGGAGAATGTCGTCACCACCCCGTACAAATTGACCAACACTTCGACGATCCGGACCGAACTGCGGTTCAAAATCGAAATCACATCCGAGTATCTGGGGGGCGACGGTTCCGATTACGTCAATCTGACGATTGGGACGGGCTGGGTGCTATCAGACGGGTATTATTACTACCGCGGCAGCGATACCGTGGAGGATAACGGGAAATACCTGATTCCGACCACCGTCACCTTGATCACGGTGATCACGGGCATCGAGCTGGACGGCAGTAAGGTTGGAAACGACTTTAGCGGTTCGTCTTTCACGATCACCCTCGTGTTCGAGGCCAAGCAAGGCGACTTCGTCGATTGGGCGACGCTCGACCAGGATGAAATCAACTTCTCGACCGGCCTGCCCGCCTCATCCGGGACATGATAAAGAAGGTTCTGGCCGTCCCGCTGGTGCTGCTGTTGGTGTTTTTGGCGGTGACAGCGGTGGTGCAGCTTTTCGGGATCAGGCATTATGTCGTGGCCTCGGACAGCATGGCGCCGGCCATCCGGAAATATGCCCTTGTGTATGTGAAAACGGACGGGAAGTATGAAAAGGGGTCGATCATCGCGGTGAAGACCGCCGGCTACCCGCTTTTGCATCGGGTGGTGGAAATCGGGGACGATTATGTCGTGACCAAGGGGGACGCCAACGACAATCCCGACGCACCGCGCCCATTGACGGACGTGATCGGCGTGATGGTCTTCCAGATTCCTTTCGCCGGCATCCTGTTTAAGAGCCGGTATCCGCTTTTGATCATCTTGTCGGTCGTCCTGCTTTACGTCGTCGGCCGGCAACTTTATGTGGAAATCAAGAAAAAAGGGAAGTGACGGCGACTTGAAAAGGACATTGCTTTACAGCATTTTTACCGTCATCGTCGCTTTTTTTCTTACCGTCGTCATCGTCCTCGCTTGGTTCATGGTGAGCGAAAAGACCGAGCCGGTCGTCATCACCACCGGCGCGCTGCGAGCCCGATGCAATCTCTACTACGGGCTTGACTCCGATTTCGACGGCGAACTCGACGACGGAACGTACGCCGAGATCACCACGGCCGGAATCGAGTTTACCAACGTAATTCCCGGTCAAATCTATACCTACCGGCTCGTCGTCAGGAACATGGGGACGGTCGACGGAATCCTGTCGATATCGATCAACGACATCATCGCCACCGCCGCCGGCATGTACGAAGGCTTTTCCGTGTCCTTCACCGACCCGGAAACCAAAGACCTGGCCTTCGTCAACGGCGATTTGGAGCTTTTTACGGAGTTGTTCCTGGCCGAAGGGGACACCTACGAATTCAATTTCCTAATCAAAATAAACGAAACGATTTCAGCGGAATTCCGATACGAATCGCTGACGATCACCAATTTCATCGTGAGGCTGGATCAGACTTACTAAAACAGGATATCTTAAGAAGCAAGATATCTGTTTTTTCTAAAGGGGCGGTTCTGCATGAGAAAACAATACATCATCATCGCCATGATCGCATTCATCCTGGTATTGCTGGGAACGCTGATCACCGCTTTTCTGCTGGATATCGGCAGCGCGGGAAACAACGTCGTCCTCGGCACGGTGCACGTTTCGACCGAACTTTATTACGAAAAGGGCGGAAACGAATACCCGGCGTCCGAGGTCGTCATCAATCCCACCCTCAATATCAAGAAAAAGGGCGTGTACCAGGTCAACGTCGTCGACCGCGAGAGCGTCGAGTTCATCGAGAACGTGCGGATGCGGGTCGTGGTCGAAAGTGACGTCGACACCTATATCCGGATAAAACTGCTTGACCAGCTGGTGATAACGACGGTCGACTATCTCGGGAACCGCACGGAGATCCCGATCATCGCGGAACGGACGGAATTCTATTACGACCAAACCAACTGGTATTACAACGAGGCCGACGATTATTATTACTGCAAGCAGAAGGTCCAGCGCGTCAGCGCAAACGAAGCGAACATTATTTCCTTCGTTGCCTCGTATTTCCCCGGCGTTCATTACAACACCCGGCCGCTCGGTTATTCGATCCAGATGGGAATCAGGACGGAAGCGGTCCAGGCTTACCGGGGACCGCAGGAAAACTGGGGACTCAATAATCCCCCGTGGGGAGGAACATGGTGATGAAAAGAGCGATATACGCATTAACGATCGTCTGCCTGTTCGTTTTCGTCAGCACCGTCCAGATGGTAAGGATCCTTGACGAGCAGCAGGAATATGTGCCGCGTGAGCGCCTCGGTAACCACGACTTCGACCCGATCATCCCGACGACGCCCGACGATACCTATATTTCCTATACCGAATTCCGGGCGACGATCGCGACCGCGACCGCCACGGCCGCCCAGATCGAAGCGGGCGCGGCGGGGAAGAAGATCCGTTTCGACAGCGCCGAGGAACTTTACCGTTTCTCGATCGATGTCTGCTATCATCCCGACCAGATCTACATGACCTCCGACCCGACGCAAAACGTGAAACTGTCGCCCGAGGTCATCGGCGTGCTCCTTTCCCTTGATTACGTGCTGGGTCAGGACATCGATTACGCGGTGATGAAATCGCGGCAGTTCATCCCGATCGGTTATTCCTTTGAACTTTTAAGCGGCGCGAAGCCGCACAACATCTTCACCGGGACCTTCGACGGCCGCGGGTTTGAGATCAGCAACCTTTACTTCGCGGACTACGACCTCTTGACGACCGTCGACGGCGAAGGGGAGTACCAGGAGGATCTGGCTCTGGCGCCTTATTACGCGATGTTCCCCTACAACGCCGGACGGATCTGCAATCTCGGAATCATCAATCCTACGTTCGAGCTGACGATGGAGCATACGAGCATTTACCGCGCCGCCAACCTCGTTGGACACAACACCGAGGACGGCGTCATCGAGAACGTCTACGTCATCGACAACCGCGACGACATCTTCCGTGCCGGCATCCGGATGCGGGCGACGGTGGGCGCCGGCGGCGGCGACTACCAGGCCGCGGGCATCGTTTTCGAAAACGACGGCATCTTCATTGATTCCTATTATGTGTCGAAAGTCGTCATCAACGGCTCCTATATCAACAGTTTCGAGGTCCAGCCGGTGTTGTTCACGAACCGGGGTACGGCCCTTAACCTGGCGTATGATGCGAACGTATATCAATTGACCGTCAACATCGGTGGAATCGACTTCACCGTCACTGCTCCCAACACCCTGGCGACCGGCGAGGAAACGGCAACCCTGAAATCGGGCTCCGAGGTCCTGCGTCCGGGCTGGTTTTATTACGACGACGACCGCTATCCTTCGCTTCTGGGACTCGCATACGATAACGATACGGACGAGTATCTGATCGCCGACGCGCGCGATCTGGTCATCTTCGCGAAGCTCCTCAATTACATCACCGTCTATCACGACAAACCATTCCGATCATCCCACTACCGCCTGGTTGACGACATCGACATGAACCAGGTGTCGCCGACGGCGTACGTGCCCCCTTCGATCGAGTTTTCCGGGCAACTGAGCGGTGACGACGGCGCGGGCGGACGTTTCTACATTTCCCGTTTCGCGCTTAACAACGGCATCATCATCGACGGTAACTACCATACCGGCATGTTTACATATTTGAGCGGGGTCGTATCCGACATCGTCTTTTATGACGCATCGTTGACCCTCACCGACACAGCTGCATATTACAGCTCGGAATTTAGGATCGGCCTGATTGCCGCGGTTTTGGACGGCGGTTCGATCCTCGACGTCTCCGTCGACCTCACCGCCGATCTTGGCGCCACTTCGATCGGCGAGATGGCGGCCGGCGGCGTTGTCGGACTAGCAGGAGGAAGGATCGAGGGCGTGTATATCGAAGGGACCTTCAACGCCGGTTCCAATCGCGCCTATTCCTCCGATCACAACGTCGTCATTGACTACGCCATCGGCGGCGTCGTCGGAAAAACCCTGGAAACGCGGGCCCTGCGCCTCTATAATATCTTGAACGCGATGGAGATCACGGGCGTCGGCTCGACGGGCGCGGTCGTGAGTTCGGACGCGACGAAGGAAATCAAGACCGGCGGGATCATCGGCGAGGTCGTCAACGCTCAGAACGTCCGCCATTTCTTAGGCTGGATCACCAATGCTGGCGAAATAAACGTCAGCAGTTTAAGCACCTCCGGCTTAAGACAATACGTCGGCGGCGTAGTCGGCATGAGCCGGGGACGGGCGTATGAGCTTGCATCCGGTTTCGGCGAATGGACGAACCAGGGACTATTGGATTTCACCGGCGCCGGGACCAACGCGGTCTATGCGGGCGGAGTGGCTGCCTGCGGCCATGAGGAAGCGGCGGAACTTGTCTGCCTGTATAACGACGGCGGTATTTCCGTAAGCAATTACACCAGCCTGCAATACGCCGCGCTTGTCTGCGACGTGAGTACGCACGGATTCACCCTATCGCAATCCACGAACTACGCCAATTTCACGATCAACGCGGATGCCGATTTCCGCGGCGTCTACCATAATCCCAACGCTTCTGCTCCGGTGTTGCTCCGTTTCGTCGAAAACGAGGGTGACATCACCTATCACGATCGCACGTTCAACCGCGAGGTCTCGATCGCGGCGATCACGCTTAAGGAAAACGTCGATTTCCTGAACGTGTACAACAAAGGGCAGATTACCCTTTACTCCATCACGAATAACTCGTATTCGCTTTGGATCGCCGGCATTGCCAAGACGCTTTCGAACAACAAATACATGCGGAACTGCCTAAACGAAGGCGATATCATCCTGGCGAATTACAACACCCCGCTTACGGTCTCCTCAGGCACGACCTATACCGGCAATGTCTACATTTCCGGTCTGGTCAACCTGAATTACGCCGGCGACTTGCAGAATCAGGACGATTCTAACAGGCCGGTCGCGACGTATGGGATCATCAATTCCGTCAACTACGGCAACTTGAAATCAACGTACAGTTCCACTATCTACGGCATCAAGGGCCAGGTAAATATCTTTGCGGGGGGGGTCGTGACGATCAACCGCGGTTCCGTGCAGGACGTCATCAACATGGGGAATGTGACGTTCGCGAACCTGAGCGACCTCAACTCTAATCTGATCGACATCGATGACCACGAATACGTTGCCGGATCGGTCAAGTCGTTCCGCGGCGGTATCACGGCGGGCGGCGTCGCGGCGGCGGTTGGCGCTGGAACTTCACGGATCTACGACTCCGCCAACAGCGGCGAAGTGCTGGCCGTGGCCAAGAACTACGCCCGCGCCGGCGGGATCCTGGCCGTCTGCCTTTACTCGGAAATAACGGCCGGTTCCGTACCGACGAGCTTTTTGGTCAACGATATTCAAAGTTCGATCCTTTCCAACTGCATCAACTACGGCAAGATCAGCAGCGTCACCAAGACGATCGTTGAATACTCCACGAAAACAACAACGCAAAGAACGACGGAATACTACGCCGACAAGTCGGGCGGTACAAGTTCGGTCACGACGACCGAAGGCACCAACGAACGTCCCGGTATCTACTCCTCGGCCGGCGGCGTCATCGGCTATGGTTTGAGCGTCATGCGCCGAATGGTCAACCACGGGGATGTCAGTTCGACCGACGTGGCCGGAGGAATCATTGGCGCGACCTATGTTACTGGCGGAAGAAGCACGGTTACCACGACGGTATCCATCGACACCGCCATCCATTACGGCTCGGTCCGCGCCGTCAACGTCGAGGACCGTCCGAGTGGACAGAACAATTATGATCTGATCAATAAGGTCAATATGTCGTATGCTGACATCTCGTCGTATTTTTACGATCCGGACGATGACTTCATCTTTCCCCATAATACCGTCGCCGGCGACATCACCCGGTGGCCGGAAGGCAAACGCGGCATCGGCGGTATCTTCGGCCGCCTGCAGCGCGGC
>DGDS01000044.1:47607-51299 GCA_002385575.1 Caryophanales bacterium UBA3946
ACGGCCCGTTATTACATTTTCCCCGACTGTATTTATTACAGCGCCCGCATCAACGACACGACCCAGGCCGTGTTTACCGGCTACGAATATTTTTACGAAGAAAGCAGAACGCAATCGGACCGTTTACGATATACTTATCAGGTCGAACGCATCAATAACGAGCGTTATCGTTACGAATATGTCGGCGGGACGTGGTGGCGATATACGCAGCGGTACGTCGAGCGCTTCAGCGAAACATCTATTTACGCCACGATGTATTACGCGATCGGCGGAACCGAGTATGAGAAGGGACGTGTGGAATCGGTCGTCACCAGCACGCTCATCAATGCCGAGTGGCGTGACGTGTCCGACAGCGCCACCGTCGTTTCCGGCGGGCCGTACGAGGAGTACAGCAACCCGTGGCGGCTTTCCAGCACCATCGAGACGCCGCGTTTCAACCTCACCCAGTCCAACTTGAACAGGAACACCTATTACCGCGGTAAAAACATTCCGATGCGCCTCATTACCGAAAATCCCTACGCCTTGCACGGGGAATTCGTCTACGCTGAAGATTTCGAGATGCGCGACGACAGCACCCTGCTTTCCAACGACGAACCGATCACCTCGTACATTTATTACGTCGAAAACGGGGTCCTGTCCGACTTTTTCCGTCCCAACCGTTTATACGGGATGTACGTCTTGTCCACATCATCGGGAAGCACCTTCGGCTCGGTCCTACCGGCCAATACCGACCTGACCGATCTGTACCGTCTGAAGGAGATCCTGCCCTTTGACAGCGATTACGAAACCATCGATTCCACGAAACGCGATCCGCTCAGTCAGGATATCCGCGACAGCTACACGGCGCTCTTACAGACGCGCTACAGCGATAAATCCGCCCTGCTTGAGGAAGGTCAGAGCATCTGGCTTGAAGAGGTGGGAGGCAGCGGTACGGTTTTGATCAATCCGACGATCAACTATAATACCAGGACCATCACCTTCGAACTCAGCCTCCAGCAGATCATATCCACCCAGACCACGACGACCTTCCGGATCGCTTCCGCCGTCGTTCCGGCGATGGCGATGGTCGCGGCGCGCATCGAGGACTTCGACGGCGGTTCCTATCTATCCGACCTTGCGGGCTTCGTCGAGTTATTGAGCGCCGATGAAGGCCAGGTCATATCGAGCAACGCGCCGCCGGACATGTCCTTCAACGCCGACAACTATCGCAACATCTCCTCGAACACGACGATCGACCTGGGCTATTTCACCGTGTACTCGCAGGCGGCCTACAGTAACACCGTATTCCTGACCGACGATAACTATTCCACCGACTATCTGGTGCGCCTTACCCTGAAACCGCGGCTCGGCGCCGGCGAGCAAAGTCCGCGGGCGGAGACCGTCGTCGTCGATGGAACTTCGCGCACGTACTCTAACTACATCGCTAACCCCCCCACGCTGGCGCAGACGATCACCGTGAACTTTACCGACCCGCAACGGGTGCTTACGGCCGGTTGGAACATCGGCCATTATATCAAACTGTACTATGGAACCACCGAGGTCGATCCCGCCTATTACGAACTGCAGGTGGCATCGGTCTCATCGTCCGGGGACTTCTCGTTCACGATGACCTTCAGCGACGCGCTCCGGGCGGGCGACTATACGATCAAATACAAGTATTATCACAGCGACGAGCCCCCGCATGAGTTGCCGGTTGTCCGCGGCGGCTCTTCCACGGCCGCGATTCTGTATTTGCGCCATTATTCTTATGACGAGATGACGGATCCGCCGGGCGCGAGTTTCACCACTTACGTCAATTTCGGCTATGATTTTGATTTTGAGAACCTGTCCTGGAGCGTCAGCACCGAGGACGATTTTCCGCCATATCTTGATAACCGCACCTACGAGGTCAGCTATCTCGACGCGATCGTCCTGTCGCCGTATACGACGATTACCAACATTACCTTCAACCCGGCGACCGACATCGTATATAACAACGGTTATCGGACGTATAGGATCCATTATTCGTTGACCGCCGGCAATGGGACGACGACCGCGACCTACACGCATAACATCACGGAGCGGCCGATGGAACTTACCGAGGTCTTCAAGAACCAGAATCGCGTCAGTATTGACAATGTCTTCTGCGCCCGCGAGGCCGAGGTGACGAACTTCGCCGTCGATCTGGGCGTCGACCAAAGTTACGCGGCCCGGATCTACAACCTCTACGCGGACAATCCCGATTCCTATTTCGTCATTTCTGTCATCGGGGAAACGATGGGCGGGACGGCCTATACTCCGGAAGAAATCGTCGGCATCGCCTACAGCGCCGACCGTTACCTGAACATCATCATTGACAAGACGACGAAGCCCGGAAGATATTATTTCACGTTTAGATATTACCGCGACGGTCAGGTGATCGTAGTGGAAGATGAGCTTATGATCACCAAGAACCTGGGAACGAGCGCCTACATTACCGACATCCGTTTCGCGGAGTCGGCGGTGGAGACCTCCTACGGTACCATCTTCGTTTCCGACCATAACGGCATCGAGGTCGTAAGCGAATATCGCCCGCGCATCTATTACGCCGGCATCGACTATGACGGCGCCGACGTCGCTGGTGTTGCGGACTTCCGCATCATCGGCTATGTCGCGAACATCCCGCTCGTTGAATATACGCCGATCTTCCTGCCTTATCTGCCACCCGGCTCGACCGTGTCCCGGTTGGCGTACAGCTCCCAATATCCCAACGGGTACTGGACGCCGGAAGTAAACGATGAAAGCGCGCCGGAACTCAAAGCGACGCTGGCGACGGACTTTACCCTGATGCCGCGAACCGGTCAGGATCCGGGGGAAGACGAGGACGTCATCATCACCTACCGCGTCACCTCGGAAAACGGCCAAAGCGTCGTCTATTACCACATCACCGTCACCGACATCGTTTATAACGTTTCGATCATTTTCGACATCTTCTACGATGACAACGGGACGTTGATCCCGGCGCACGAGGCCGCGGCAATCAAAGACCTCGTCCTGCTCATCAACGTCAGGAACTTCAATACCGACGTGCCGATCGGGGTAACGCCGGAGCCGACGGTCGCGGATTTCCCCGCATTCACCGAGATTACCGGTTATAACAACAGCATGCTGATGTTCTACCTGCCGACCTCTTCAGCGTATAAATACCGGTTCGGCCGGAACATGAGCGGCTATTTCTCCTTCACCGTCGACCTTCCCGTTTCTTCCGACGGTTATTCCTACACCTACAGCATCTACTTCGAAGGAGATGAACTGAACGACGTCAGCGATTATGTTACGGGCGCGGACGGGAAGTACTTCTACATTTGCGCGGGAACGAAACCCCGCTCCCGCCGCTTTGAGATCAGAATTAGCCGGGCCTCACTCTACGACGATCCGAACTGGGGCCTGCATGACAACCAGGATTCCTGGAAATAACGAACGGGGCCGCCGAAAAGCGGTCTTCACATAGGGTCCATCATCCAGCGAAGAACAGGATGACCGCCATGAGCAATTTTTTGTTCAAGAGTCAGTTTCATCAGTTCTTTTGTGGGTGGAGACATATCCTTAAAACCCTGCCCGAAGGGCACGACTGTAAATCCAAGGCCTTCAAGGTTCTGCACCATCTGTACAGCACCCCAGCGGTCAAAGGCTATTTCACGGATGTTATATTTTGTACCGAGTTCCTCGATAAA
>DGDS01000034.1 GCA_002385575.1 Caryophanales bacterium UBA3946
CAATAAAATTTTACACTACCTTGTTATTTATCAGTGAAATTGTTTTCAACGATTGTTTTCTCGGTGTTATCTCGCAAGTAAAGCGTTTTTATTCCAATATATGTCAATGTCGATTTTTCCCAGTTTAATGCTCCTTTTCAAGGGGAAAAATAAGCGCGGATGCTAGAAGGAGGTTATGACTTTGGCAAAAAACAACAACGGCGCGATGGCGGAAAGTTTAAAGTACGAAATTGCGCGTGAACTCGGAGTTCTGGACATCGTTGCCGATCAAGGATGGGGCGCGGTCTCATCCCGCGACTGCGGGCGGATGGTCAGATTAGCGATTGAGATTGCCAACCGAACATCACAGAAATAGCATTCCATTAGAAGCGTTAATAACGCTTCTTCTTTTTTTTATTATTCTTCCCTTATGACCTGCCTTTAATAAAAAAATCGCATAAAATAAAAACCCCCGCAGGGGTCATTGCTCGTAATTGATTTCCAGATACTCAATAAAGACATCGCGCATCAAATCATCCGTCAACTCCGGCGTGAAACCGGTAAAATAATCGGTATAATAACTTTGATAATAAACGTAATCGACGATCGCCACCTGATAAGTCGCGTATTCGTCGATCGTGTAAAACGCGAAAGACGAAAAATACAGGTGTGGTCCTTGCTCATGGTAAAGGTTGTTCAGTTGGCGGCCGTTGATTCCGGTAAGGATAATCCGGTTGTCAAAGGGAAAGACCTCGTAAACATCCTTGACCCTTATCAGGCCGCGCCCGATGCTCTCGCGGACGCCGCCGGTATTGATGATCGCAACGTCGACACCGTATTTTTCCTTCATCGCCCGCGTCATTTCCTCCCCAAGGCGGGATCGCGACAGATTCTCGACGGTGTAGGCGATAACGCGCTCGCCGGCTTCGATGTCGTCCTCGTATTCCGCGATCACGGCGGCGACGGCTTCGTCGGCCTTGTAAAGCATCGGATCGTAATGACGCATCGAAGCCGACTGGAGTTTTCCGTCGGCTCCGAAACGGAAGACGATCTCGCCGACCGACTCGTTTTTATCGTCGCTTTGGATGATGGGAATCACGTAATCGTCCTCGCGCAATTCCTCTTCTTCGATATACTGGTGCGTGTGCCCGCAAACAATCGCGTCCACGAAGCTGGCTTCGGAAAAAGCGGCGACCTGCAGGTAAAAATACTGGGAATAGTCATGACAGGCGACGATCACCAGGTCGCATTTCTCTTCGGAGCGGAGTTTGGCGGCTAAATTGCGCACGATCGGAATCGGATCGTAAAACTGGTAGCCCGCGACCTTGTCGGCGGAAATGGAGCTTTCCAGGCCGTAACCGATGACGCCGATGATTCCGACTTTCCGCCCGCCTTTTTCGACGATCGTGTAATCCCGTGTCCAATCGAGTTTTTCCCCATTGTAAAAGACGTTGGCAGCAAGAAACGGAAAATCAGCTTCGCCGTTTTCCTCGTCCCCGTCCGCGTAACGAGCGATCTTGTCCAATCCCCAGTCGAACTCATGGTTGCCGAGCACGAAGGCATCGAATCCCATTTCGTTCAGGGCAGAAAGGAGGGGGAGCCCGTAATGGATGTTGGAGATATATGAACCCTGGAAGATGTCGCCGTCGGCGATTTTCACATACTCACCGTTGTTCTTCTCCAGTTCCGCAAGCAAGCCGGCGACGCGGTCCAGACCGGGATAATCACCTTCGGTGTATAAAGCGCCGTGGGTATCGTTGATGGCAAACAAATAGACTGCGTCCGCCTTCCCGTTATTGGTCGGCGGCTTGGTAAAGACGCAGGCAGTTAATAAAACCAGCAAGGATAACAAAAGCGCGATAAAACTGTGTTTTCTCATCTCTACCTCTGATTGCACATGATATTGTTTTTTATATATTATAACTCATTTTAATTGGGCTTGCAACTGAAAAAGCGGACTGCGGACCCATGTAAATCCAGAAAACGCGCGCCGCCGGTCTACGTAAAAAGTGTTGATTTTCGCGGTCAATCCCGGTATAATTAATACATCGCAAGTAAGAGGTATCAAGATGTTCAGTATGTTCAGAAAAATCTGGTGGTATATCCGGGCGAACTGGCTCCGTTATCTTTTGGCCATTACTTTCCTCAACCTGGCCAGTCTGGCCAGTATCGCCGCCCCCAAACTCCTCGAACGGGGCATCGACCAGATCGTAAACAAGACAATCACGAAATCATCCCTCTTTGCGCTCGGCGCCTTCATGCTCGCAGTGACCGTCGGCGGGTACATCGTTTCTTGGCTCTGGAATTACCTGTTGTTCGGAGCGAGCATCAAACTAGAGTACACGATCCGGCGGAATTACTTCCGGCATCTGTTGAAGATGGACAGCGCCTTTTATGAGAAAAATGCGAGCGGTGATCTGATGACGCGGGCCACCGTCGACCTCAATACCGTTGCGATGACGGCCGGATACGGAATCCTGACCCTCATCGACTCCGTTGTTTATCTGCTGATGATCATCATCATGATGATCACGACAATCAGCCTGAAACTCACGCTGATCGTGGTGATCCCGGTCGTCTTTGTCGTCATCGGCGTAAGAATCCTGGGCGCGAAGATCCACGCGGCGTACGCGCAAAGCCAGATCGCCTTCAGCGCGATGAACAATCTCGTGCTCGAATCGATCACCGGCGTCCGCGTCGTCAGGGCATACGTCCAGGAACGCGCGGAAATCGCCAAGCTCCAGGCGAGCGGCGCGGAAGCCTACCGGAAAAACAACCGCCTCGTCCGGATCAACGCCCTTTTCGATCCCCTCTTCCGCGCATCCTTCACGATCGCGACCGCGATCGCCTATGGCGTCGGCGCCTACCTGATCTTTCACCGGCAACTGACGCCGGGTCAGCTGGTATCGTTCGTCCTCTATCTGGGGATGCTCAGTTGGCCGATGTTCGCCCTCGGCGACCTTGTCAACATCATGAGCCGCGGTAACGCCTCCTACGACCGAATCGACAACATCATGACCCAAATACCGGAAGTCACGGAACCGGCCGCGCCGATTCCCGTCGGCCCTGGGTTTGAAAGACTCGAATGCCGGGACGTCACGTTCGCCTATCCGGGAAGCGACTTTCCGGCTGTCGAAAACGTCAGTTTCTGTCTGGAAAAGGGTAAGACCCTAGGGATCGTCGGGAAAACCGGGTCCGGAAAGACAACGATCATCAGGCTGTTGCTTAAGCAATATTTCCTGCATAAGGGGGAAATTGCGATCAACGGGATCGACATCAAGGACGTTGCCACCAGCTCCGTCCGCAGTTTCTTCGGCTACGTCCCCCAGGTGCATATCCTCTTTTCCGGCACGATCCATAATAACATCGCTTTTGGGAAAACGGAAGCGACGGAAACGGAAATCATCAACGCGATCAACGACGCCGCCTTCCGGAAAGACCTTGAGATGATGGAAGCCGGCCTCGATACCGTCGTCGGCGAGCAGGGGGTCACGCTTTCGGGCGGACAAAAACAGCGTCTGGCGATCGCCCGCGCCTTGCTAGCCAATCCGGAAATACTGATCCTTGACGATTCCCTTTCCGCCGTCGACGGGGCGACGGAAGCGGAAATCCTCCGCAACATCAAAAAGGTCCGCGCCCGTAAGGCCACAATCATCGTCGCCCACCGCCTGACCGCGGTCGAGCACGCCGACGAGATCATCATCCTGGAAAACGGGAGGATCGTCGAGCGGGGCAGTCACGACGAACTGATGCGCCTCGGAAAGTGGTATTACAACCAGTACATACACCAGCAGTTCATGCAAAAATCGGGAGAGAAAAACGATGACGTTCCGACGGATCTGGAAATACGCCAGTAAGTATAAAAAACTGTTGCTCATATCGTCGTTCGCCCTGCTCCTCGCCATCGGAATCGAACTGCTCGTGCCGCTTTGTTTCAAGACGATCATCGACGATTACCTCGTCGGTATCGAACAACCCTGGTACGAGGTCGATGACACCGCCGGTACCACGGTCCAATACAATGGTCATTATTACGCCCAGGAGCGGAACATCAAAGACCGGGAACGCTGGGTAAGGCCGGAAAATGAGGTCCGCGTCTTCCTGATCGCGGGAGAGTTTTATTTTGTCGCTGAAGCGGTCGAACCCGGGGCAAAGGAAATCCGGGATGACAAGCTGGTCGTTACCGCCGCGGACGGAAATATCTTTACGTATGATTGCGTCCGCCTTTCCGGACAAGAGACAATTGCGTTCTATCGACCGACGGTAAAGCCGATCATCATCCTCATCACTGCCTATGTCGTACTGAACGTCCTTTTGATCGGCATCACCTATGCCTACCGTTACAACTTCTTCAAACTGGGAAACAAGGTCACCTTCGACATCAGGTGCGACGCCTTCTGCAAACTCCAGCAACTGCCCGTTTCCTATTACGATAAGACCCCGGCGGGCAAGATCGTGGCCCGGGTGACGAACGACACGCAAATGATCATTGACCTTTTCGCCCGGATCCTCGTTCTCTTCATCATCGCCATCGTTTACACCGTCGGCGTGTATGTGAACATGTTCATCCTGAACGCGAAACTCGCGGCCTACACGCTGGCGCTATTGCCTTTGCTCATCCTTTGGGGGATGGTTTTCCGGCGGCGGGCGAAAAAATACAACGAGGTCATCCGCGCCGAAAACGCAGAGATCAACGCCTACCTCAATCAGTCAATCAAGGGCATGGAAATCATCCAGGCCTTCAACCGCGAGGAAGCGTGTTTTGAGGAGTTTGAGGAACATAACCGCCGCTATTTCGCCTACCGGAAGAAAATGCAGAAACTGAACGCGACGATGTCCTATAACCTCATCCAAACCTTGCGTCGGGTGATATATCTCGTCATCACCCTTTATTTCGGTTGGAGCGCCCTCGGAATCAACGCTTTCATCGAGGTCGGAATCATTTACGCCTTCGTGGAATACATTAACAGCCTCATCAATCCCGTCCAGCAGGTGTTTTCCAACCTCGAGGTGTTCGAGCAGGCGATGGTCGCCGGTAATCGCATCTTCTACCTTCTGGACCAGGAGGAGATCCCCCTGGGCGAGGATGAAATTCCGCGTTTTAAGGGCGATATCGAATTCAGAAACTTCAGTTTCGCCTACGAACATGACAATTACGTCCTAAAGGATATCAACCTCAAAGTCCGGGCCGGAGAAACCGTCGCCATCGTCGGTCATACCGGGAGCGGAAAGAGTTCGCTCATGAACGTCCTCCTCCGCTTTTACGACTTCACGGAGGGTGAGATCCTCATCGACGGGACCGACATCCGCGTCTATTCCCGCCAGGCCTTCCGCCGGCACATCGGCATCGTCCTTCAGGATCCGGTCCTGTTCACCGGGACGGTCGCGGAAAACATCCGTCTAAGCAACCCGGCGATCACCGACGGGATGATCGAGGAAGCCTTGCGAAAGATCGGCGCCGACCGCCTGATCGACAAATACAACAAGGGCATCCACGAACGCGTCGCCGAAATGGGATCGAATTACTCCGTCGGCGAACGTCAAGTGATCTCCTTTGCCCGGGCGCTTGTTTACGATCCGGCCGTGCTGGTGCTTGATGAGGCGACCGCTAACATCGACACGGAAACGGAACAGTTGATCCAAAAAGCGCTAAAAGTGGTAAAAGAAAACCGGACGACGTTCATCATCGCCCACCGGCTTTCGACCGTCAAGGACGCTAATCAGATCGTCGTCCTGGACGAGGGACGGATCGTCGAACAAGGAAGCCACGAAGAGCTAATGGACAAGCGCGGAAAATACTACGAGATGTATCGCGCGCAAATGCATCAATCATGAAACACCCTCCGGGGTGTTTTTTTGTTTTAATGATGAAATGCGTGAAGAAATGGCGTCATATTTTTCAGTTTTCGACAAAATGAGTAAGGATATATAAATGGATAAAAGAATTTTATTAACGATTTTGCTAGTACTAATGTCCTTACATAATAAAAACAAGCCCTTTTGAGAGCTTGTTTTTTTCTAATAATTAATCTCTACTAACTTCTCCGGGCGAATATGCGCCTTTTTCTTTATTCCAAAGCGATCGGAAGAACTCCCTTTGCCGTGAACTCTCCGTTCAGGTAGCGAATCAGGGTCGCCACCGCAAGCGGTGTATATTCATAGGCGCAAATATAATTATCGATCTCCGGGAACAGGTTGATGTCGTAAGGTTTGTCGAGGGAAATAACGACGATGTCAGCATTGAATTTGTATATCACCTTGATCAGGTCGACCTGCTTGCCGGAAGGATTGTCGAAGGCGATCACGATTTGGTCATAGTTTTGCGCAGCGGCCAGGATGTCCGCATACTTATTGGTCGAAAAGACACGGTAGTTGACGTCATACCCCATGGATGCAAGATGTGTCTTCGCCACAAACGCAAAAGAGTTATTGTCTCCGCTAAGACCCGGTTCGAGTTCATAGCGCGTAAGCAGCGAGGAAATTAGCAACGTCGACTTCGTCTTATCGAGTCCGGAAAACGTCCCTTTCGCCAACGTGAGGCTCTTCTCACCCAGTTGCGCATTAAGTACCGCATGGGCGGACAGATCGGCTGTTAGCGCGTTTTCCCGCGGATAGCAATCCGCGAACAAACCGTATTCATACTTCTTAAGCAGGATCCGCCGTACCGATTCGTCAATCCGCTCCTCGGTCAAGCGGCCGCCTCTGACGGCATTCAGAATGGCATCATAAGCGGTCACCGAGTTGGTGGTCGACTCGGTGAAGGTCAGGATATCGGCGCCGGCGGAAATGGCGAGCACGGCGGCTTCAGATATACCAAAATTGTTCACAATCGCCTGCATTTCCATGGCGTCGGTGACGATTAGTCCTTCGAACCCGAGTTCCTCCCGGAGGAGTCCGGTCAAAACGGCATGGGACAGCGTCGCCGGATATTCGGTATCCAGCGCCTCGAAGATGATGTGGGTCGTCATGATCGCGTCCAGTCCATTCTCAATCGCCTCGACGTATGGATACAGTTCCACGGCGTTAAGGCGTTCCATCGCATGCGGTATCCGCGGCAACCCGTAATGCGTGTCGACGTCGGTGTCGCCATGCCCGGGGAAATGCTTGGCCGTTGCCATGACTTTCGCTTCCCGCAGACCGCGGATCATGTTTCCGCCAAAAGCCGCGACGACCTCGGGGTTATCGGAATAACTGCGGATGCCGATGATCGGGTTCTGAGGGTTGTTATTCACATCAAGGACGGGCGCGAAATCAACATTGATCCCGTAATTGCGTAGTTCGGTTCCGACCGCCTTTCCGACCAGATAGGCGTTTTCCGCATCTCCCGTCGCTGCGAGCGCCATGTTTCCAATGAAATGGGTCGCGCCCGAGATGAATTTCACGATTTTCCCGCCTTCCTGATCAATCGCTATGAACGCGGGAACGCCGACAAGGTCGCGGATCCCATCCTGCAGGGCAGTCGTCAACTCCAGGAGCGCTTCCGGCGATTCGGTATTGTACTGCATAAAAATGTAATTCCCGAATTTACAACGTTGGATGTTTTGGCGCGTCGCGGTCGGAATCGTGGCGCCATAAAAACCGACGACGAACATCTGACCGATTTTCTCCTCGAGCGTCATACCATCCATGACGACGTTCACATACGCCAGGGCCTCGTCGTCCCCATTGTCGTCATCATCGTCGTTATCATCGTCGTCGCCATTGTCGGTTTGTTCTTTTGCTTCGACCGTGACTCTGTAGGTCACCGAATAGTCGCCGACGGAAAAGATAACATTGGCCATCCCTGCGGCCACTCCGCTTACAAGGCACGTCGTCCCGTCAAGCATCGCGGCCGTCAGCACGGTCGCATCATCGCTTTCACAGCTTACTTCCTCTTTTCTTCCTGTAACCTCCACTTCCAAAACGATCGTTTCCCCTTCTTTTACCTTGTCGGCACCGTTGATATGAATCTCAGGTTGCCTGACACATCCGATCGCAAACAGACATACCGCCGCGATCACGAGCAGATACCATTTTTTCATTATCCTTCTTCTCCTCTATCTCTCTTCTACTATATATTTTTAATCCAGGGTTATTTCAAACTTCTCGAAACGCGCACCGGTAAACGGATTGACGACGGTAACTGTTTCCCGCCTGTTGTTCGTATAACGGGCCGTTTGTTTGCCTACGTCAAAGTCAACCATAACCGCAAGTCCCGTCAACTTCTTCCCGAAAAGGTTCTCGGGAATTTTCTCGTCCTGGACGTCGCTTCGACGCGAGACGATGAACGTGTCAAAGTTGGCGTCGGTCCGGAAACCGCGGATGGTGGTCGTGTCGGAATGGAAATCGGGATGGAAACGCAAGTCGACGCCGGCAGGAATGTCGGTCGTAAACGGCATCAGCTGGTGATGATGCCCGCTCAGGGCGATGTCAAGATCGAACTGGTTGAGCAGATCCGTCCATTCCAACTTGAAATCACGCAAGAAATCGCCCTGGACATAGACCACCGGCATGTGCGAGATCAGCATCCGGTATTGGATGCCGGAATCGGCGAATTCGCCCGAGGCCAGGATCTCCTGGAGGAACGCTGTCTGCTCGGTCCGGTAGAGGTCGAAATGAGCCAAATCATAGAATTCCCACCAGTCGTCGGCGTGATCCTCGCCCAGATCCAAGACGATTCCGTAAACGCCGTTAAGATTAAAGGTATAATAGAATTTTTCGTTACGGCTGCCAACATAACGGTAGAGTTCGTCGGCGCGCTCCGCCTTGACTTCATGGTTGCCGCGGGCGAAGACTACCGGTTTTTCGCCCTTCGTGATGGCGTGGGCGATCGCGTTGATCAGGTTGAGATTAGTTTCCGATTCCAAGTGCGAACAAATGTCGCCGATCAA
Source organism: Caryophanales bacterium UBA3946 (assembly GCA_002385575.1). Taxonomy (GTDB): domain Bacteria; phylum Bacillota_I; class Bacilli_A; order ML615J-28; family CAG-698; genus UBA3946. Next base: position 8,850 of record DGDS01000034.1, read on the forward strand.
CAACAGGAAGTCTAATTCTTCTCCCCAATAACCCCCGGCAACAATCGCGGCCTTGGCATAATCGTGAGCGTCGCTTAAGGCGTAATAACGCAAGCCGTCGGACAGGTCGACGGGTTTGAAATCATAAGTGCGCTTGACCGTCCGGCCCTTGATGCCGGAATATGGTCCGCGATACCATACGGCGGTCGAAGAAATCGTATACGATTTTTCCGCGTCCAGAACTGCCATCGGCACCGCCACTTTATGGACGCGCGTCTCTGAACGCTCGCTTCCGGCATAGAGGTCGTAGTATTTTTGGTTTCCGACGGTGACGACGCCGGTGGCGCGGGCGTTGGTCGTCCATACAATCTGGTATTCGTCCTCGATCGCATATACGACTGGTTCCGTTAAGATATAATTCAGATGTAGATCAAGAACCTGAATCATGAGTAACACAAATATCAGAATAAATAGTGGGATTTTGAACGCCTTCCGACGCGAAAGCTCCGTCTTCGGATAGGTGAAAAGGAGAAACCAGATAAAATAAACGACTGCCACGAACACGAGAGCGTCGGTGAAAGTCGAAAGCACATACGGCAGCGAACCGATGCCCAGATAAAACATGTAACCGAGCGCCACGGTTAAAGCCGCGGAAAGTCCAAAAACGATCCAAAACATGACCGGTTTGCGATATCTGACGATCCGCATCACGACTGTCAGAACGGCCAGGAAGCTGAGGATAGCCAGGAACAAATAGGCAAGCCACCAGATGCCGAACATCCCTTCGATTCCCGACCAGAAACTGCGCATCGAATAATAGAAAAGCAAGTTAAAAACAGCCAGAATCGCCAAGAACAGTGTTTTTTTCATACCTTTTCTCCGTTTTTTGGTTCATAATCATTATATAACATTTTTCGCAATAGATAAACTAGAAAAATATGTTTTGCATTGGCTGTACAGAAAAATAAAAGCTATGTTAAAATTTGAAAGGGAATCTGGCGAAAAAGGCCTATGCGAACTCGTGTAAATGAGTTACACATAGACCTATTTTTCACCAACAAAAATTTTAACAGAAACATTAAATAAAGCTATGAAAGCATATCAATTTTCAGAAAAACTTTATCAAATCCTACCATTCCTTATATCATCAGCTAGATAATATACCCGATAAAACAGATAATCCGCGACTAGCGCATAAGGATATTCGCTAAGGATGTCCAGGTATGCATAAAAGTGTGCATCATATTCCTCCAGGATATCAAGCACTAATTCACGCATTTCACCCCAATACGCATACATATCCGGCACTTTTGCGTCACTATAGTTCTTTTCAATGAGCGCCTTCAATGCAAAGTACGCCTCCACGAAAGCCGCATAGGTTTCTTTCAGGTCGTCCTTAGAACGGATATTAACAGTATGATCATGGTATACTGTCGAGAATTCCGGAGCGGTCGGATTGGGATACTGCCAGTAAAGCATCAACAGGACGTTATCAATCAGCGCATTTTGCAGGTCCAAAGGTTGGATATCAACAAATTCGAGATTGAAAACTTCATCCAACCAGTCATTATAAATGAGTTCCAAATCTTCCAGGGTATCCGCATTCTCAAGTAATTCGTTCGCTTGCATCCGCGCCGCGGTCAGCATGTATTTTTCATAGTTGCTAACTGCTTCCTTAATCGTCATTTCAAGATACCAGGTTATATCTAAATATATGTTTCTGGTGTAATTGAGCAAGAATTTGTCGTAATCCATCCTGGCGAAATTACGTAAGTTAGCAAGCGCCTGAGATAACATTGCATCCACATTGTCAATCGAGTCGGCACTATTGATAGACGCAGAATATGCATTGTAGTAATTATCCATTAGTTCGGCATTGATAAGGTTCGGCCTCATTGATTCGTAATAGGCAGCTAACTCGTTTAGCGCTCGAGATATTGCTAGTCTCAATTCGTTGAACGGAAAACTACGGTTTTCAAAGTCTTCAATATATCCATAGATATCATCGCGGGTATAACTGCTGAGAATCAACGTTTTGGTCTTCCCGTATTCCGCCTCCAGGACAGCAAGCGTCCAATCTTCGACAAGTGACTGGAGACGGGCATATCGATTATCAAGGTAGTCAAGCGCTTCGGTCCGGATGATTTCAGCTTCGACCTCATTGAAGTACATCACCAAGCAAACACCTTCGTAGAGGACTTCTAAATAATCGGTGGATTCGGCGATACGCTCGACGACAGCGGTATATTCCGCTTCAAAATCTTCCGGCAGCTTTCCATAATAGTTGCCCATCAAGCGCCAGTAATTGTCATCCAGGTATCCAAGCACAACTAGGATATAGTCTGGGAACTCACTATAATCGAATTGGAATTCCATCCTGGTAAGCATCAATTGGAACTCATCAAACATTTCATAGAATTCAATCTGACTTTGCGCAGTCTGCAGTTGTTCAATGAATTCGTTGAAGACTCTTAATGCGACCGTCTGCTGAATGTAATTATTGGTGTCAAACAAGTTATAAACCTGGTTCGACCACATATAAACACAAGGAATCTGGCACTGGATCAAAGCCTGCAGGGCTAACTTATCGGTATCGATCTGATAAGCATTATCGATCGCATCGAGGGCAGCGTAATAAGCAATGATAAGCTCTTCATAATTCGCAGCAGCAAGAATCGCATCCACACCGTCTTGATACGCTTCTTCCATATCGACAATGGCCGTATCTTTCGCGGTCTTTACCTTTTCCGCAAACGTTTCATAGAGGTCTTTAAGGTTGTTATACTTCATTGCCTTAAGGGCGTCGATTGGGATATTGTCGAACTCCTGATACATTTGATCTCTGAGAATCAACATATCCCACATTTCGGTCGCGCTGCCGAATCCGGCTACGTACTTCTCATACAACGCCATGATTTCGTCTTCGCTGACGTCGACGGCGGTCATCAAGTAATAATCACAGCCTTTTGCCAGTTCGGCTATTAATTCATCGGCCAGGTATGCCAGCAGTAAATCGTTGATATGGCGATCCGCCGTATAGAATATGGTTGTGACGTCAATGATACTGATTGCTTCGCGGATAGAATTGACTGCGTCAAGGACCTCGAAACAGACATCAACGTACGCGCCAGATAAGAACGGGTAATACAAATAGAAACTGTTCCATAATGAATCAACCATGTAATCCTGATAGTATTCCAACGCTCCGTCATAGAGTAGCAGGTTAAGATCTCTGAGCTCGTTCACCGCGGTAGATTTCCTG
>DGDS01000020.1 GCA_002385575.1 Caryophanales bacterium UBA3946
GTACGACCAAGACCGTTATCCTTGATCCGGAGCGTACCTTGGGAGATATCCTCTTCGTCAAGTTCGATGCTCATTTCGTTTAGAGTTGCGCTTTTGCTTATGGTCGAGGATTTCGCAATGATATCGTATGTGTCAAGAATATTTCCGCTCTTGTCATAGATTTTGAGCGAAATTTTTCCGTTACCGACGGTGACGATCGTCGCGCCGTCGACCTTACCGCCCTGGGTAAAGGCGATTTCCGCCGGTGGCGTTCCCGCTTCGACATACCGGTCGCCAATCTGCGGACCAACCATGTAAACCGTTCCATGCGCCGGGTTGTTGGTCTTCTGCCCGTTGATGAGCGAATGCGAACGGGCAAGGATGTGGTTATCGCCGGTCAGGACCAAATCGATCCCGTACTTATCGCAGAGCGGCCCGAAGTGCTGACGCATGAACTTGGTCAGCGTGCCGCTTCCGCCGTTGCCGGTATAGAACGGCTTATGGCAGAACATGATGATGTACTCGGAAGGATTCGCTTCGATGACTTCCCCGACCCACTTCTTCAGGTTCGGAAGGTACTTGTTCTGGTCGTGATAAGCAGCCTCGGAATCAACCGAAATGAACAGGGCGTTACCGTACTTGAAATAATAGGACGAGCCCTTGACTTCTTCCGCCCCGTTGTCGGGATTGTTTGTCATCGCATTGAAATAGCTGATGTTTGTTGTCTGAGCGCTGGAGTTATAATAGTCATGGTTGCCAGGGGTGATGGCATACATCATTTCCTTAGCGGTATCCATCTTATACAAGTTCTCCCATTGATCATATACCGTGCCATATGCAGTAACGTCACCAGAGAACAGGATGAACTCCAGATCGCTGACGAGCGTTTTGGCCTTGTTGATGACCTCGTTTGCGGTACTGACCCGGGTCGGAATCGGCGTATAGGAATGGATGTCGGTGATGTGGACGAAACTGAACGTCCCGGTTCCGGCCGTCTTAAACTGGTAGTCATCAGACCAACTGTTGCCTTTTCCAATCTGGAAACGATAACGCGTATCGGGAGCCAGATTGGAAAGCGTCGCCTTGCACTGCTGGACGTTTCCTTTGCCTTCAAACGGGATTGGCCGGCATTCGCTAATCATGAATTGTTGGTTCGTGTAGGAACTGTCGGACGCCAAGGTGTACTTGACGATCGTGCCGTCCGTCGTGGCGTGCCACGAGATGTTTACTTCCTTGGACATGTCGGCGCCGGGATTGACAACGATCATCGTAACGTCCGTGGACGCGGCGTTAACGAAAATGGTCAAGCCGGAAAATAAGACAAACAATAACACAATGTAACGCAAGAATCTCTTCATAAAACCTCCCTTATTATCTATCTTTTAAGCGTTGACTTCCGGTCAAGGCTTTTTACAGGTCGATATGACGGACGCCCCGATGGGGACGCTTGAACCACGCGATTTGTTTTGTCACGACGGCGGCTTCCCCGGTCGTGTCAATCGTGATCATTCCCGGCTTCCCGTCGTCCTTAAGCAGATTCTTTTCCCGCAGGGCGGAAACGAGTTCCGCCGCCGCCGGATCGGCGCAACTGATCAGGCGGGCGCCGGGAAGCGCCGCGCCGATTTCCTGCCGATAGTAGTCAAAATGGGTGCATCCCAGAATCGCGACATCGATTTTTGTTTCAGCATAGGGCGCGAGTTTTTCCGCGACCAACCGGTATGAAGCGGCGGTATTGATCTCCCCACGTTCGATCGCATCCGCGAATTCACTGCATCCGACCGCGATCACCTTGGTAGACGGCGTAAGACGGGCAAGATATTGCTGGTAAACACCCGCCTTCACGGTTGCGTTCGTCGCAAGCACGGCGATCGCGCCCGTATTTACGGCGGCCGCGGCGGCGCGCACCGCCGGCGCAATCATGCCGATGATCGGAATGTCGGTCAGATTGGGCAGATGGCCGCTATGGGCGGTCGCGGTGTTGCAGGCGATGACAAGAGCTTTGATGTTGTGGTTCAATAAGTAGCGAGTGACTGCGGTGACGAGCGCTTCGATTTCCGCGGCCGGGCGCGTCCCGTACGGGAAATGCCCGCTGTCCGCCACATAGATGAAATCCTCGTTCGGTAACGCCGCGATCAACCGGTCCAGAATGGCAAGGCCGCCAATCCCGGAATCGAAAACGCCGATCGGTTTATTCTTCATAATGATATTCGAATTTCTCCTCCATCTTCTTGATAAAAAGCGCAGACACAAGCAAATCGGCGGAACCGCCGAAGGAAAGGTTGCGCTGGCAACAATATTCGGTCCATTTCAGGACTTTCCCGGGATCATACGGACCGAACCCCGCGAACATCCGGCGGTAACGTCGATAGGCGCCAAGGCTTCCGGACCGTTTCAACAAGACCGTGTCGTCGCAATTTGCGATCAGGAAGGCCAAGGCTTCGGTCAGGGTCGCGGCGGAATAATCCTTAAGCATCGGCAGGACCTTGATGACGTTCGGAAGACCCGCGTTGACTTCACCGCGGGCGCCGGTAATGCCGTAACGCCGGTAGGCGAGTTTCCCGAAAGTAGCCGTGTCGGTAAACTCGTCCAGCAAAGTAGCCCCGAACTTCTTTATACGCGCGAACAAGTCGAACGAAAATTCCCGGAAACAACTCCCGAGAGCAAGCAGGACGTACCCGAGGACGAAAATCAAACCCTTGTAGGCGTTGATCCCGCCCGTCGCCGCGTACATCGCTTCCTCGGCCGCGATCCCGGCTTCCCGTCCCGCCCGCAAGGCTTCCGCATCATCGAGATGATATCCGGCCGAAAAAATCCTCATCATCGGCGCGATGATTGCCTTCCGCGCCCGCATCAATAGTTCATAATCCATATCTGGATGGGATCCGCTGTCGCTCGGCGTCACCAGACCGAATTTCGGATCGAGTTCCGCCTCTGTCGCAATCGCCCAATCGAGCATTTCCGCGACGATCGCTTCCAGATAGGAATATATCATCTCAGTTATCCGCGCGTTAACTTCCTGATGATCATGGGCGCGGGAACGGACACAAAGCACCGCCTCCCTCCCGCAAACCAAACACGTTCGCGCGGGCAGCCCGAGGTCGCGCCGGGAGATTCCTTTCCCGTTTTCGTACAGGTCGAGATCGATCAGACGACCCAGGGGATGACCGTCCTCAATGCCCGCAAGTTCTTCCTTCAACCTCCCGCCTTCCCCCAGTTCAACAACGAAAAACGGGCCGTCGGCGCTTTCGTGACGCGAGATCCTTCCTTCCGGAAAGCGGCGCGCGCACAGTTTTCCGAAATGATCGGCGAGGAAGCGCGCCGATGCGGTATTTTTATCGGGACCGGGAATGTTGGCGGTGCCGGCAATGACCGGACCCTTCCGGCTCAGGGCTATCAACAGCTGCGCGCGCTCCTCCCGGGCTTCAAGGATCATCATCGCTGCCTCAAGTATGACAGCGTCGTTTCCGGGACGAGTTTGGCGAGGGCGGTAAAATCCCGCCGCTCGTGAAGCTGGCGCACGCGCGAGGCACTGATCGCTTCGCGGTCGTTTTCCAGACGGGGAACGACCGTAACCGCGTCATTAAGACATTCCAGGAGGGCCTGGTTATATTTGAGCGTCACCGGATCGGTCTCGCTGCCGAGATATCTTTTTTCGATATTAAAAGCCGGGACAAAATATTCCTTGAAGATCTGCGCATCCAGCCGCGCCTGTTCGTCCGTCGCTGCCGTCACTTCCTTTAAGAAATAATCGGGAAAGGTGAAAGAAGAGACCACGTATGAAGTGGAAGGAAGGACGATGACGTTCTGCAGGTCAGCGGTTCCCGCCTTGACGAGTTCGAAGCGGTCCGAAAATGGAAAATACGATCTGTCGGTCTCGACCACGAACACCAGAACCGTTCGATGCCGCGCGGCCGCCCATTCGATCAGGTAGCGGTGTCCAAGGGTAAACGGGTTGCAGTTTACCACAAGCGCCGCCGCCGGTCCTTCCGGGACCTTGTACGCTTTTTTCAGCGCGGATAGTTCTTCTTCGATTCCGCCGTTTTTCGATTCCAGAAGCGCGGTCACCTCGGTCTTGGTCAAAAGACGGAAGTTAAGGCTGGTGAAAACGGGGATGTTTTCCGTTTTGGTGAAGACCTTGCAGTGATGGATACCGCGTTCACGGAAGCGGGAAAGTAAATGAGAAACAAGCCGTCCGGTCAAATTCTCCCCGCGCCAGGCGGGGCTGACGGCGACGGCTTTGATGATGTTACCGGCGGTTGAGGCCGTCGCGATGATCTTCCCTCCCACAAGCAAAGACGCCGTGTAGTCGATGTCTGCATCATATCGCAACCCGAATCCGGCCAGAAACGTCCGGACCGCTTCCTTTTCCGAATCCAGGATCGCTTCCCGCAGCTGATAGGTCATGACCGGCCTCCGGTCTCATAGATCACATCGACGACCGAAAGGTCACGATGGCGGACGACACCGATAATGCGCTTACCGGAGGGGATTTCCTGCGGACGGCCGGCTATTTGAATGGCCTTATCCCGCAATTCCTCGATCGTAACCAGCGGCAGGCCGCTTCCCGAAAGTCTTTCAAGCAAATCGCGCCGCGTCGGATTGACGGCGATCCCGCGTTCGGTGACGACGATATCGACATCGCTACCAGGAGTGGTAACGGTCGTGACGCGGTCCTTGACGATCGGCAGCCGGGTTTTCAGAAGCGGGGTGACGATCACGGTGATCTTCGCCCCGTTTGCCGTGTCGGCGTGGCCGCCGCTGCCGCCGATGATGAGCCCGTCGGAGGCGGTGGTGACGTTGACGTTAAAATCGGTATCGACCTCGGTCGCACCAAGGATGACGACGTCGAGCCTGTCCGCAACGTTCTTCTCAAGGATCGAGGCGTACCGCGCCGATGAGATCGCGTGATGGCGCGGATTCGCGCCGATCGAGGTGACGGCCGCGAGGTCGAAACACTGCACGTCGTAAATATCGTGGATCAGGCCTTCTTCGTGCATCGCGACGATATATCCGGTGATCCCGCCGCTGGCGAAGGCAGCGGTGATTTTGTTTTCCTGCATGTAACGTTTCAAATAGGCCGAAACGGCGAGGGAGATCCCGCCCGCCCCGGTCTGAAAGGAAAAACCGTCCTTGATCGCGCCAACGGCCGCCAGCACCCGGACGGCGTTTTCGGCGATCAAAAGTCCCACGGGATCGCGGGTGATCCGGGTCGTGCCGCTCACGATCTCCTCGCGGCGGCCGATCCGGTCGACCTTCAGGACGTAGTCAACATATTCGCCGTGGATCTGCTTGTCAGTAACGCTATCCACAATATGATCGGTGATGACGACCTTCCGGCGGGCGTAATACATATCGCTTACGGCGTAGCCGAGGGAGCCGCACGCGGAAGGTCCAGAAAAGCCGTTGCCGTCGCCGGAGGCGGTGGCGCAGGGAACGGCGATAAAGGCGACGTCGATGGCGATGTCGCCAGATTCGATCGCGCAGCTGCGGCCGCCGTGGGTATCCATGACCAAAAGGCCCGCCATCTTTCCCGCGCAAATCGCGGCCGCGACCGGGCCGTTGATATAATCGGTATATAGTTTCGTCACGGCCCCGTTTTCGATCAGTTCGGCGAGCAAATGATGGTTCGGAAACACGGAAGAGGGTGCCAGGGTCAGATTTTTCAGACCGCGGCGTTTCACTTCTGCCAGCACCAGATTCATGACCTCGTCGCCATCACGCAGATGGTGATGAAAAGACAGGGTCGCGCCGTCGCCGATCTCCAGGCGGTCAAAGACCGCGGCGATGTCGGCGATCAGTTTGTTTTCCTGATTGAGCGCCGGCCGTTTTTCCAAACGGCGGCGGGGATTGTCCTTCCCGATGACGCCGGAATAGGGAACGAAACCGGCGGGCACGGGACGACCCAAGGCGTTTTTCATAGCAGTTTATACCTTTTCGCTTTTTCGATTATCGTTTTTGCTCGTTCGATCACCGGCTGGTCGACCATCTTGCCATCAAGGCTGAAGACGCCCGTTTCCGTCTCGCTTTTCGTAAGCACCCGCTGCGCCCATTCGATCTGCTCGGGGCGCGGCGAAAACATGCGGTTGATGACGGGAATCTGGCGCGGGTGGATCGCCGCTTTGGCGGTCATCCCGAGGTCGCGGGCGCGGGTTGCGTCAGCGCAAAGGCCGTCCTCGTCATTGACGTCAGTGAAAGGTGTGTCGATCGAAAAGATCCGGTAGACGCGGGCGATGAGCGCGATTTGCGCGCGGGGGTAGAAGATTTCCTCCCCGGCCTTGGTCCGGGAAATTTCCATGTCGGCGGTAAGATCCTCCGCTCCGAGCATCAGCCCGGCGACTCCGGGCGCGGACGCGAGCGCCTCCGCCGCCAGAACGGCCCGGGCCGTCTCGATCAGGGGGATGATCCCGATCCATTTGGTAAGCCTCCTTTCCTTTTCCAGGCGGGACAACTCCGACCCGACGAATTCGATCGATCGGAGGTCGGCCTTGGGCAAAAGGATGGCGTCGATCCGGTCGGATACGATCGCCTCAAGGTCCTTGGTCAGCCACGTGGCCGTATTGTTCACGCGAACGATCACGTGAACGGAAAGTTCGAAGTTTTCCAGGTATTCATGCAATAACGCGCGGGCGGCGTCCTTTTCTCCCGTCGCAACAGCGTCTTCCAGATCGAAAATAACGGCGTCGGCGCCGAATAAATCGGCGTTCTGGAGCATCGCGGGATTATTCGCGGGGATGAAGAGGCAACTGCGGATCATGCTTCCTCCATCCGCGCGAGCGCCGTCAGCAGACGCGCCCGGATCGTGTAGTCAAGGGCGCCGCGGTCGACGCAGCTGATCCAGACGTTTTTGTGTCCGGTTTCGTCAAGCGTATCCATGATCACCTTCCGGATCTGCTCACCGTAAAACTGGATGACGGTGCTTTCAATGACGATTTCGGTTTTTTCGGCCGCCTGCGCCGTTATCAGGCAGTCGTTTGATTCCAAACTCCCGCAGACTCCCTTTTTCATTTATTCCTCCGATTGGCGAGGGCGATCACCCGGTTCATCTCGTTGTTCACGATCATCAGGGCCTCGTCGACCCCCATTCCCGGTTTCGCCAAAAACTGCGTGGCATTGCAGGCGACGGCGATGTTGACCGACACCTCGGCCGAGTAATTGGTCTCGTTGCACGTTCCGCCGCAGTAACTGCCGATGTTCTTCTCGTTGCAATAAAGGATCGCCTCGATCGTGTTATTTATTCCACCCAGGTCGGGCGTCTTGATCTGGAGCATGTGCCCGGCCTTCTTATCGGCGAACTCTCTGATATCCTCGAGGGTGTTGCACCACTCGTCGGCGACGATCTCGACCGCGATCCCTCTGGCATCGATCTCCGCGGTGAGCGCCGTCATCAACGCGAGCGTTTCCGCGCGGTTGCCGGCGTCGACCGGTTCCTCGATGCGCAGCGAAAACGGCCGCGCCACTTCCGCCAGATCTTCCAGGTAATCGATGATCCTTTTGACGTCCATGGCGAAAATCGTCCCGATCGTCCCGTAAACGTCGATATGGAGGACCGGCTGGTAGTCGGGGGTTTGCCGGAGCGTGATGATGCGGTCGTGCAGGAAGGCAATGTAATCGCGCAGTTTCTCGCCGCCTTTCCCGATCTTCGCGACGTTGTTGAAAAGACCGTGGGGCAGGACGTCGACGCGCTTGAGAATCATCTTGTCCGCGTTGACGTAGCGGTCGTCGCCGCTTTGGGCGAACACCGGAATTCGCCGGTATTCGGGATCATCGATCCCGTATTCGGCGCGAATTACCTCAACCATCGTCTGCTTGCGCACGAGCGCCGTCGCGCGTAAAAACGCCTGGGTCAGGCCGTAGCGGATCGCCGTGTGCATCCGCTTCCCGTCAAAACGAAGCGCATCATACTTCTCGGCGAGCGGACGAAACTTTTCGATGCTTTCGCCGATCAGAAGCGGCTTGATCTCCCGTTCCAGAAACGGGATGTAATCGGCGGAAAGAAACAGCGAGTCGCGGCCGCCGCAGCCGCTGTACTGGACGGCGGCGCAGTCGCCGACGGCGATCTGACCGTCGCTAAGGATCAATATTACGGAAACAGCCTCGCCGGGTTGCCTGATTTGCGTGAAGCCCGGGGTTACCGGTGTTCCCCGATAACAAAACCCGTCCACCACGACGTCGCCCTTGATGGCCGGCTGGTCGTCAAAATAAAATCCGGTGAGCGAAGCGGTGAATAAAACGTCATTAATGCGATGTTCCATATCAATTGTGGGGTCTGCCTATCAAACGACCGTGACTTACCGCGTTGATATCGTCGACGGTCAGTTGGAAGTTCGCGTCCCTTCCCTCCGTTCTTGCTCTTTCTTTGATTTTGCTTTGATGAAACGCTTTGATATCTTCATCGAAACCGAGATTGCCGAAATCGAGGATCCTGATACAGCCGTCGTTGTCACGGGCCGGCAGCATCCTGTTGGCATTAAAGCGGCTCGGCGCAAAGGGGATGTCGATGATGCCCTCACGGAAGGCCTCGACGGCGCCGACGGCGATATCGCCGTGGCCGAGGATGAGCACGTGTTTCAATAGACAATCGACTTCCTTGCGCACCTGGTGATATTCTTCCTTGATCTTTTCGTCGGCGGCGAGTTTCTGGTCTCCAACCAACCCGACGACGAACTTCGAGGCCTTGATTCCGGCGGCGTTGGCTTCCATCGTCGGGACGCCGACTGATTCCTGCGGCGTCTTTGTGATCATCTTCGTGGCCCCGCCGGCCGCGGCGACGAACGCCGCGACGGCGATCAGGGCGAGGGCCTCAGCCTCGTCGGCCGGGAAACCGCCCATCCACTGGTGGAAGACCGTGGTGACGGAAACGTCGTCGTAACCGAACTTATGCAAGTATTCTTCCGTCTGATCGAGAAGCGCCCTGAGCGCCGCGATGTCCTGGACGACGGCGCCGCACTGGCCGACGCCGACGGTGATGCTCTTGACTCCCTGCTCGGCGGCGAGCAGCGCCTCGATGATGGCGACGGCGTTGCCGATGGCGGGCGGGACGAGCGTCCCCGTGAGTGGTCCGAACGGCTCGCGGTTCAAACGGATGCCCAGATCCTCGTAATAACCGACCAGCCGGTCGCAGTATTGCCAGTAACGGATCGTATCTTCGACGGAAATGTTTTTCGCATACGGGATGTTGTAGGAGATCCCGCCGCCCTCGAAGGATGTGAACCCGGAAGCGAAGGCGATCTCCGCAAGCAGCCGGGCGTCGGGCGTACCGTGGCGGACCTCAACGGGAACGTTGACCGCTTCCGTGACGTTCCGGCAGCCGGCGACGCCGTGATTGACGGCCGGAAAACCGTTAAGCATGCTCCGACCCAGTTTCATGCTTTCCTTCAGGCCCACTTCCGCATCTTCGTAGCGGTTCAAGCGCGTGTAGCTGTCGATCGTCGTCGGCAGCAGGTCGGCGCCCGCCGCTTCGAGATAACGCAGGAGGGCGATATGTCCTTCGATCGTCGCCACCCCCGCCCGCGGTTGGACCAGGGTCGTCTGCTTCTGCCGCGCCGTATCTAACGCCACCGCAAAATTTTTTTCCACAGGCAGGCTTTTGAGATAATCGGCCGCTTTGTCCAGGTCAAGAAGCGGCGACGACCCGGTCGGCCAGGTCGAAAGGACCTCGCGCCGGACCCGGAAAAACTCCGCTTCCGTCCATTTCTTATTGCGCAGATTCATATTCATTCCCCGTTATTTTCTTGAACCTATTTTTCATGATGCGCAGCGCCACCTCCGGGTGATGCTTGCCGAGCAGACCCATCGCGGCCGTGAGGTAATCGCCGTCCAAAAGGAAATCCGCTTGGCGCGGACGCAGTTCCGTCGGTTTTTGCGGGGCGTAGAGCGCCGTTTTTAATATGTCGTGGGCGTGACGGTCGTAGATGATCACGCCGCCGGTGCCGATGATGTATTTAACGTCCGTAAGGTCCTTGCCGGTCTGGTAATACATCACCCCGAGCGGGGTGTAATGCTCCGTAAGCGTTCCGACGTGCCTTGAGGTCGCGATGTCAACGCAAAGTTTCGCAAAGACGGAGTCGACCAGTTCGTCCCGGTCGTCGTTCGGCAGGAAACCGGTATGGGCGCGACGGTATTCAGCTTCGCGCGGCAGGTCAAATCCCGCTTCCCGGTAACGTTCGATTTGTTCCGGGGTGAGATTCTTGATGATTCCGGTGACCGAATAGCGCATTCCCAGGTCGCCCTCGACCGTCCGTTTCGCAAACGGCTCCGCAAGCCCATGGATAAAAACGTTCGGTCGTTTCGGCATTCCGTCGCAGACGGAATAAAAATCGGTCGTGGCGCCGCCGATGTCGATCAGGACGATATCGCCAAGGCCGGCTTCGTCCAGATAACCGCGGCTTAAAAGTTCCGCCGCCTGCAGGACCGCGTACGGGGTCGGGATAATCCCTTCCGATAATTCGGATTCGATCTTCTTTATTCCCTTGGCCGCGGTGATGTTGTTCATGAAGATTGATTTGATGACCTTGCGCGCCGGTTCGATGTTCAGGACGTTCAGCCGCGGCATGACGTTCTCACAGATCGAACCGCGGATGCCGTATCGGGCGAAGATTTCCCGGATCTGGTCCTGGCAGACCCGGTTTCCGGCATAGACGACCGGGACCTTCACTCCCGCCTCGCCAAGCATCCGGGCGTTGTGGAGGACGCACTCCTCGTTCCCGCCGTCGATTCCGCCGGCCAGCAGCACGATGTCGATCGCACCGTCGTTAATGCTTTCCGCGTCCGCGTGCGTGATGTGGTGGGAAAAGACCTGGTCCACCTTTCCACCGGCGCCAAGGCAGACCCGTTTGGCCGCCTCGACGGTGAGTTCCTCGACAAGGCCGATGGCCGCCATTTTCAGGCCGCCGCCGGCCGAGGAGGAAGCGAGCACCTTGTCATATTCCGTGATGCCCGTCTTTTCGGCAAGCAAGGCAAAGGCCTTATCAAAGCCGATGCGGACATCGGTCTGGACAGTGGTATAATGGCGGGCCGTTCCGATGACGTCGCCCCGGTCGAGATCGACGGCCGTAAGTTTCGTATAGGTCGAGCCGATATCGACGAGGAGGTATTTAGGCATGTCGCATCAAATCTTCCTTGATCAGCGGCAATACCCCCTCGATCGGCGTTCCCGGCGGGAACACCCGATCAAACCCCATCGCCTTGAATCGTTTCTCGACTTCGGAAAAGTTCTGCTTGCCGACGACGATGTTGCCGCCGACATAGAGGATGATGTCATTCAACCCGCTTTCAATGCATTTCTCCCGCATCCCGCGGCAATCGATCTCCCCGTGCCCGTATAGCGACGAGACAAGGATCATTTTCGCATTCGCCTCGATCGCCGCGTTGATGAAATCTTCCTGCGTTGACAGGACGCCGACGTTGATGACGTTGTATCCGGCGTTCGTCAAAGTGTATTCAATGATTCGGTTGCCTACGGCATGGACATCGGCGCCGATGACGCCAATGACGATTGACTCCATGATCTTGCTCTGTTTACCTCCGTTTGCGATGATGCATACCTGATATATTATATAATAAAAACGCTTTAGTGACAAGTGATTATGGTAAAAAGTCGAATAAGGAAAAAAGCCATGACAAAAGCGCGTTTCGTCATGGCTTTGCGTGTTTTATTGATGACGGCGGCGCCGACAATAAAGGACGACGAGCCCAAGCGCGCTCAGTCCGAAAACAGCGGTGATCCCGCCAAAACAGCCTTTTTTCTTCGGTTCCGGTTCGGGCGTTTCTTCCACTTTCACCGTGACCGTGATCGATGCGGACACATCTGGCTGGCCGGCAAGCTTCGCGGTGATCGTGGCCTCGCCTGCGGCGACGGCGGTGATCTTACCATTGGCATCGACGGTCGCTACCGCTTCGTTTGAGGACTCGTAGATGATTGTCACCTCAAGGTTCGGGGTGACCGTCACGGTCGGGGTATTCGTGTCTCCGGGTTTGAGTTCGAGCTTGTTCGAAGGATATGCGAGCGTGAACTCCACATCTTCCCCGTATTCGACCGTATCCGTAAAGACGACATCGTCGTCGACGTCGATCGCCTCGAGCGTGATCTCGTTCAAACGATATGGATTAAGGTCGCTGATCGGACACTCGGTCGCGTCCGGATCCAGTTCGATGAAGAGTTCGCCGTTGACGAGCACGCGGTATTTCTTGATCCGATTGTTTTGTAAAAGCGCGAACCAGGTCAGGGTCGGCTCTTCCCCGGATGTATCCAACTCGACATTGTCGATCCGACCGTAGGAAGGTTTCGGCGTTTGCAGGGTGATTTCCCGTTCAGCCGTCGTTCCGTCCTTGAAATCGACGGTCAAGGTATACTTGTAATTTTGATTCGGCTCAAGGCCGGTGATCGTCATGTAGTTGCCAAGGCGGTTAGAATAGAGATAATCGTGACCGATCGTCTCGCCTTCATCGGTGGTCAGTTTGACGGAGTTGACATGTCCGTACCATTTGTTTCCCCAGTAGAAGATCGCCTTCGTCGGATCCTTCTCATCCAGGGTTAGGGTGATGCTGTTAAGATAGCTTTCCTTCTCGAAGCCGGTGGCCGGCAGCGGTGAACGTTTCGCCGGAATCGTCGCTTCGTCAAGATAGAAACCGTTGATGTTGACGGTGCGCATGTAAAGTTGGCTCGAAGTCACCTGGAAGATCGTGACCGTCGGTTCCGTCGCAAACTTCGCCTCAAACCATGTCGCGTTCATACCGCCGGTAGTTCCGGCTTTCGGTCCGGAATAGCCGCCTTCAAGATAGATCGTTCCCTTGTCCGGGTCGGTCGAGGGCGAGAAATCGTAAATCGGCTTCGTCCGGAAATACACGTGGCTGTGTCCGGTCATGACGATGTCGACGCCGTACTTATCGAAGAGTTCCAGCCAGCGTGCCTTCGCACCAGTCCGTGACGGCGGCATCCCAATCCCCGTGTGCATGTAAACGGTGATGTACTGGGCATGGTTGGTACGCATGACTTCCTCGAACCAGTCCATCTGCTCCTGACGGTGCACGGAATTGACGGTCTCGGCCTCGCTGTCGATGACGACGCTGAGGACGTTATTATACTTGAAATAATACGACGTCCCCAGGACGGTCGGCGCGCCGTTGTCAGGGAAGTTCGTGAAGGTCTTAAGGAAGGTCGGTCCGTAAACGGTGCCGGAAGAATCGTAGTACTCATGGTTGCCGGCCGCCCAGGCAAACGGCATTTCCTTCAACACCGGCTGGTTGAACAGCCAACCCCAATAATTCATATCCCCGGCGCGGTCGACCATGTCACCGGTGACGATGCTGTAGCGGATGTCGGGATCCATTTCCATCGCCTTGTACACGAGGTTGTTGAAAATCTTGGCGGTTGAGTCGCTGAAGAACTGCGGATCGGTTAAGAACAGGAAACTGAACGGTTCGACGTTTCCGCCGGTCTTAAAATACGATGGCTCACTGAAAGTCGTTTTCCCGACGCGGTACTTGTATTCGGTATTGGGCGTAAGGCCGGTTAATGACGCCTTGCATACGTTCCGTTCGGTAAATCCCTTCGTATGGAAGAGTTTGCCTCTCTCCGTGAATTCTTCTTCCATCGAGAAAGGCGTGCATTCGCCGTCAACGCGGACTGCGTTTTCCCAGCCATTCTGGGCTGCCGGCGCATATTCGACGAACGTTCCGTCCACATCAGAATGCCAGCTGACCCGCATTTCCGTCGCCATGTCGGCGCCGGGGCTAGTGTAGATAAAATAGAATTCTTTGTCTTCCGCATTCAACCAAATCGGGAATACTAAGGCTAAAAGGAAGACAAGACACAACGAAAATAACGTTAGTGCTGAAATTTTTTTCATACTTCCTCCATCTCTCAATTCTCTCTGTTTGCTTTATGTCGTCTGCGCCGGTGGAAAAGCGCGGCGATGCCCAGGCACCCCAGGCCGGCCACGGCGGTCAGACCGCCGAAACAGCCTTTCTTCGAGGTTTTTCCCGGTTCTTCCGCCGCGGTCACCGTGACCGTGATCGCGCAGGTAACATCGAGTTGGTCGCTAATCTTCGCGGTGATGACGGCTTCACCGACGCCGACGGCGGTAATCTTCCCGCCGGCGTCAATCGTCGCCACCGATTCGTCCGAAGATTTGTAGGTGATGGCAAAATCGGCCTGCGGCGTGATGGTCAAAACCGTATTCGCTGTCCCGCCGGGCTGCAGTTCGATCCTTTCTTCGGTAAAGGTGATGGAAAACTCCACATCCTCGCCGTAGGTGAGCGTTTCGGTAAAGACGACGTCACCGTAAATGTCGATTGCCTCGAAGGTGATCGTATTCTCGCGGTACGGGGCCAACGCGGGCAGCGCGCAGGACGATTCCGTGATCGCTGGTTCGGCGACCAGTTTATCATTCACACGCACGCGGAACTTGTCAATCTGGTCGTTCTGTAAAAGGGCGAACCAGTTTAAGACGGGCGCTTCGCCGTTCACATCCAGCTCAACATTTTCAATCCGGCCGTAGGAAAGCTTGGTAAGCAGGGATAATTCCCGCTCGGCCGTCGTCCCGTCTTTGAACTCGACCTGGAGGGTGAAGTCATAGGTCCGGTTCGGCTCAAGGCCGGTGATGTTGACATAGTTACCCAGCCGGTTGGTGTCGAGGTACTTGTGACCATAGATCGTTCCGTCTGCGCTGATGAGACGGGCGGAATTGACATGGCCATACCACTGGTTGCCCCAGTAAAAGACCGCCTTTGTTGGGTCTTTATCGTCGAGGGTCACCCGGACGCTGTCAAGATAACTTTCCTTGGTGAAGTTGGAAGCGGGGCTCGGCGAGCGCTTCGCCGGAAGCGTCACTTCGTCAAGATACTGACCGGAACTGTTGATCGTGATCAATTTGATCGAGTCGATGCCGACTTGGAAGATCGACACCGAACTTTGCCGGGCAAACTCGCATTCGAAGAGGTCACGGAACTTGTCCTTCCCGTCCTCGTATTGCAAATCATAGAACTTCGCCCCGGCCGATCCGCCGGACATATACGTCGTGCCCTTATTGGGGTCAGTCGCTGCGATGCCTTCGTAAATGCGCGTCGTACGCCGGTAGATATGGTCATGACCGGTCAGAACGAGGTCGACGCCGTACTTGTCAAAAAGACCCTGCCAGTCGGCGCGCAATCCGGCCGATACCGAGCCGTAAATACCGCCGTAGAAACTGCGGTGCATGAAGACGACGATGTACTGGGCGTGATTGCTCTTCATCCCGTTTTCGAACCACGTCTTCTGCGCCCCCTTCTGCGCGGCGGTTACCGCCGCCTCGCTGTCGATTGAGACGAACAGGACGTTGTTGTACCGGAAATAATAACTTGATCCAAGGACGCTGGTGGCGCCGTTGGCGGGATTGTTGTAAAAGCCATTGTAATAAGTGTTGTTAAAGAAAACGGGCGTCGAAGAGGCGTCGTAATATTCGTGATTGCCGGGCGTCACCGCAAACGGCATCTGCCGCAGGCTCGACTGCCTGAACAGGATGTCCCACTGTTCGATCTTCCCGCCCCGGTCCACGAAATCCCCGGACACGACGCTGAAACGGATGTCGGGGTCAATTGTCCGGGCCTTTTGCACGAGGTTGTTAAAAATGGAAGCTCCGGAATCGTTCACATATTGCGGGTCGGTGAAAAACAGGAAACTGAATGGACCGGCGCCGGAAGCGGTCTTGAAATAATAGACGTCCTGGGAGCCGGCCGGATCCTGTCCGACCCGGTATTTGTATTCGGTATTCGGTTCAAGGCCGGTCAACGTGGCCTTGCAATGATAGCGGGCGGTAAAGCCGCTCGACAATACCGTCTTTCCGCTGAATTGCTGACTGTCGGGAACGGAAAACTCCGTTGCCTGACCGAGCACGAGGTTGGCGTTTTGCCAGTTGGTGTCGCTAACCTTCGTGTACTGGACAAATGACACTGCGACGTCCGAATGCCAGCTTATGTTCATTTCCGTCGCCATATCGGCGCCGGGATTGGTCATCACGTTGTAAGCCTGGCCGCCCGCCGCGGAGACGGTTAGCGCCGGAAAAGCCAGCGCTGCCATGAGGAAGGCAAGCAAAAAAAACCTCTTCTTCATATCATTCTCCTTTTATTGCTTACTATTATATCAAAACGATTTCCAAAAAAAAAGCCTATGAATCCATTTGGCAAAATTAGGGGTCATATTCCTGTGCCTTTTTTCTAAAAAAGGAGGCGAAAAACGAAAAAATCGCGCGGGTATTTATAATCCGTGAAAATAGTGCTATAATAGTAGCGGAGACGATTATGAACAAACACATCCGTTATAGCGACGAAGTCAGAAAAGCGCTGCTTGCCGATAAACCGGTTGTGGCTCTCGAATCGACGATCATCGCCCACGGCATGCCCTACCCGCAGAACATCGCCATGGCCCGGCAGGTCGAAGCGATCGTCCGGGAATGCGGGGCAACCCCGGCCACGATCGCCGTTTTGAACGGGGAGATCTGCGTCGGTTGTGACGACGACACCCTCGAATATCTCGGTAAGGGCGGCCGCGACATCCCCAAGGCCGGAAAACGCGACCTTCCCTACCTTGTTTTCCAAAGGAAGGACGGCGCCACCACCGTGGGCGCGACCGCGTGGATCGCGGCCAAATGCGGGATTCCCGTATTCGCGACCGGCGGAATCGGCGGCGTGCACCGCGAAGCCGAAAAGACCTTCGACATTTCCAACGATCTCGAGGTCCTGTCCGAATGCGACGTGGCCGTCGTATCCGCCGGAGCCAAGGCGATCCTTGACCTGGGACGGACGCTTGAATACCTTGAGACCAAGGGCGTCGAGGTCATCGGCTACCGGACCGATCATTTCCCCGCCTTTTACACGGCGAAAAGCCCGCATCGCGTCAACCACCGCCTCGATACCCCGGAGGAAATCGCGCGGCATCTGCTGGTGAAATCCGAGCTCGGGATCAAGGGCGGCGTCCTGATCGCCAATCCGATTCCCGCGGAACTGGAGATTAAAAGTGAGGAGATCGAAGGCAAGATCACGGAAGCGCTGCTGGCAGCGAAGAAGGAAAACGTCACCGGCAAAGCCCTCACCCCCTACCTGCTCTTCAAGATCAAGGAGCTGACGACCGGGAGGAGCCTGGACGCCAACATCGTCCTCGTATATAATAACGCGTATCTGGCGGCCACGATCGCGGTCGCGCTCAAGGAAAACCAAAAAAGAGCCTAAGACTTGCTTGAAACGCTTAGGCTCTCGTTATATTTATAATATTCTATACCCAGGAAGCCGTTATTAGTATGTGAAACCAGCAATTCCACACGGTGGAAATCTCTAATTTGCGCGCCTTCGGGATTCTTGCCTGAAAGCAAGCCTTCGACGCCCGGCGCGCCTCGATTTCCCATATCATTTTGTTCGGTTCGCATATTTTAAAAAGGCGAACTTCCCAGGCATTTATATTATAAATCAAGGCCAGTGGATTGTCAATCGTCAATATCTGCCACACGCCCGCCCGTAAAAGCGGTCGATTTCGGCGGTGAACACTTTCCGCAGTCTGAAGACGGCGTAGAGATTGATGATCCCGAGGACGATGATCCCGGTGTCGACGATGTAAAAAGTCGCCTTCGTGGAATTATTGACCCCGATTATTATTCCCGTCAGGAAAAGGCACTTATACAACAAAAGGTAAGGTTTCTTTTTCCTTTTCCGGTTCACGAGGTAGAGCATGTTGCTTTCGCCGGCATAGAACTGACTGACGACCGTGGCGATCGAAAAAGTGAAAAGGAAGAAAAAAGCCAGATATTTTCCAAACGTCCCGAGCATTTCCTCAAAGACGTGGACGATCAAATCGCATCCGGTAAAGGAAGCGGGATCGACATCGTAAAGCAAGAGCATCAGGCCCATCAGCGTGCAAAGCACGATCGTGTCCGTGAACACCCCGACGACGCTGATGAAGCCCTGTTGTAAGGGGTATTCGACGTCCGCCATCGCGTTGATCGATGGCATTGTGCCCAGACCGGCCTCGTTGGAAAAAAGACTGCGCTTGAACCCGACGATGAGGCAGGAACCAAAGGCCCCAGCAAGCAGGGAACGGAGGCGGAAGGCTTCGCGAAAGATTTTCGCGAAAACAGCGGGCAGGCGGGGAACGTTACAGGCGAGGACGGCGATGCTCGTTGCCAGAAAGGTAAGCGTCATCACCGGAACGATCCGCTCGCAGAACGAGATGATGCTTTTCGTGCCGCGAAAGATCACAAGGATCGTAAAGACGATCAACCCGATCAGGATCAGCAAACGGTCGCTCCCGAAGGCAAGTTGAAGCGATTCGCTTACGGTGTTGACCTGGATCGGCTGGAAAAAGACCGAGTTGGAAAGGACCAGGCAGGCAGCGAAAACAAGCGCCAAAGGGGCGTTGTTTAATCCCTTCCTGATGTAAAAGCAGGCTCCGCCCCGGTATTCGCCGCCGATTTCTTCCTTGTATACCTGCGCCAGGGTGTTTTCCGCCAACGCAAAAATCGACGAGAACACGGCGAACACCCACATCCAGAAGAGCGCTCCGGCGCCGCCATACAGGACGGCCGTCG
Source organism: Caryophanales bacterium UBA3946 (assembly GCA_002385575.1). Classification (GTDB taxonomy): domain Bacteria; phylum Bacillota_I; class Bacilli_A; order ML615J-28; family CAG-698; genus UBA3946. The sequence goes on from DGDS01000020.1 coordinate 18,531, forward strand.
CAATCCCGACGATGTTTCCGGCGCCGACATGGGAAGCAAGCGAAACCATGAAGGTCTGGTAGGAAGACCTGTTCTTCTCCTTGAGCATGACCGCCTTCGTTTCCCTGAACGCCCGCAGTTGGAGGAACCGGTACCTGAGGCTGAAGAAAACGGCGGCGGCGAAAAACACGATTGTCACATAACCAACGAACACCGCTTACCCCTGGTTCATTATATAAGGGCGGTGCGCCAAATATGAATAAAACCTATGCATTCATGAAAATGACTTGCGTTCAGGAATAAGATAACATATTGAAAATGAAAAATGTGACGAATTTTGCGAGGATGACGAAATGACGTATTTTACGCCCCAGCACCGTTACAATTCCCTCGATGCCTACCTGAGATCCCGTTTCGGAACGAAGGTCTTTAAGATTCCCATTAACGCCGGATTTACCTGTCCGAACCGGGACGGCGCGATAAGCCGGAGCGGTTGTTTCTTTTGCTCGCGACTCGGAAGCGGCGAATTTGCGGGCGACCCCTTCGAGCCGATCGCCGCGCAGTTTCAAAAAATCAAAAATAAAATGCGCGATAAATGGCCGGAGGGAAAATA
>DGDS01000036.1:0-25134 GCA_002385575.1 Caryophanales bacterium UBA3946
GGTATTATATAGCCACGAGATAACCGGAGAGCTGATCGACTTCGATTACCTTTCCGAAATCATCAACGAAGAAGGGGAAGTGCCGTGCGACGAGGAGTTTTTCACCGAACTGGTCGAAGGCGTGCTCGCCCATTGCGACGAGATCAATCGCATCATCAATCTCAATATTAAAAACTGGCCGCTTTCCCGGCTTTCGACCGTTGACCGCGTCCTGATCCAGATCGGCGTTTACGAGATGCTCTATACCAAGACGCCGAAAAGCATCATCATCAACGAAATCATCAACATTACGCACGAATACAGCGATCTGGGCGATAAATCCGCCGCCCGTTTTAACAACCGGTTGTTGGACGAGATAAGGAAGTACATCGATGGAGAATAAATATCTAACCGTCAGCGCTTTGAACCGCTACCTGGCCTATAAATTCGACACCGACCCGAACCTGCGCGAAGTCTACATCAAAGGCGAGATTTCAAACCTCAGGCTTTCGGGCGGTCACCTGTATTTTTCCCTTAAGGACGCGCTTTCGGAAATCCGCGCGATTGTATTTGGAAGCGTCGTCCGTCGCCTTAATTTCATGCCGGCGGACGGGATGACGGTCTTGATCCGCGCAAGCGTCACCGTTTATCAAAAGGGTGGGACGTATAACCTTAACGTCGTCGAGATGAAGGAGGCCGGCCTCGGAGATATCTACCTTAATTTCCTGAGACTGAAGGAAAAACTGCAGAAGGAAGGCCTGTTCGACGAGGAACGGAAACTGAAGGTTCCGGAAGCGCCGGAAAAAATCGCCGTCATCACTTCGCCGACCGGCGATGCCCTTCAGGACATCCTCACGACGATCAACAAGCGCTATCCGTTTGTGACGGTTTATTTGTATCCGGCGCTCGTGCAGGGCGCCGACGCGCCGCGGACCTTGATTTCCGCCCTGGAACGGGCGAATCGCGACGGGCTCGTGGACGTGATCATCATCGCCCGGGGCGGCGGCAGTTTCGAGGATCTGTCCTGCTTTAATAACGAAACGCTGGCGCGGGCCATTGCCGCCAGCACCATCCCGACCGTCACCGGTATCGGTCACGAGACCGATTATACGATCGCCGACTTCGTTTCCTCGCGGCGCGCCCCGACGCCGACCGGCGCCGCCGTCATGGTGACCAAGGACCGCCAGTTATTGGCCCGCGAAGTAAATGAGAAGACGAACCTCCTACGGCACCTTTTTACAAGAATCCTTGAAAACAAGTATAAGGAATGGGAACGGCTGACCTATAGTCTCAAGGTTCATTCGCCGCTGCAGACCGTCACGGCGAAACTTGAGCGCGTTACGGAATTAAGAAGCCGGCTCGTTGCATATAACATCGCCGGGAAGATCGACGAAAAAGTTGTGCTTGTGTCCGGGCTTACCAATCGGCTGACGGCCCGTTTCCAGCAGGCGATTGCCAACTGGGAAAAACAATACCTGTTTTTCCACGACAAGATAAACATCCTGAACCCCCTTAATATCATGAAAAAAGGCTATACCCTTACTTACCAGGACGGTAGGCTCATCACCCGGCGCGCGGACGTCGATCCGGCTCGGGACATCGCGGTCCGCTTTTACGACGGTGAACTGGCCGCGCGGCCGAAAAAAACGAAAGACGAGGAGTAATCTATGTTTGAAGAATTGTTAAAAGAATTGGAAGAGATCGTTACGGCGCTGGAGAGCGGGAATCTCACGCTCGAGGAATCGATCGAAAAATACAAACGCGGTATGGAACTTTCCGCCTTATGCAAGGAAAAACTCTTAAGCGCCAAAGAAGTCATCGTGCAAAAAATGGAGGAATGACATAATGGAACTGCATAAGCTGATCGACGCGGCCTTGGCGGAGTACGTTGCGACTATCGCCAATCCGGAACTGAAAGCGGCGATCGAATATGCCCTTTTTCCCGGCGGGAAACGGCTGAGGCCGTTGCTTTTACTGAGCATTCTCGCCGACGCCGGCGTCGATGTCGAACTGGGCTTTTATCCGGCGGCGGCGGTCGAAATGATTCACACCTATTCGCTGATTCATGACGACCTGCCGGCTATGGACGACGATGATTTCCGCCGCGGGCAACCGACATTGCACCGCAAATACGGCGAAGCGATCGCGATCCTCGCGGCCGACGCGCTTTTGACCGACGCGTTCGCCATGATCGCGCGGACGCCCGTGGCCACGGAAACCGCGCTTGCCCTTATCCGCCTTGCTTCCGGGTATTGCGGTGGGAATGGCATGGTCTCCGGTCAGGCGCTCGACATCCTCTCGGTAAATAAAAAACTGAACCTTTCCGATATCGAAACGATTTATGAACGTAAGACGAAGGACCTTTTTTCGCTCGCCGTTTTGAGCGCGGCGGAAATCGCCGCCTTCCCCGAACCGACGAAGGCGGCGCTTGAGGAGTTTTCCCGTTATTTCGGGCTTGCTTTCCAGATCAAGGACGATCTGGACGATCTTTTGATTCATAAAGACGGGAAGAGCGACCTGGAAACCAATAAAGCCACTTATCCGATCATCGTCGGGATCGAACCAGCGCGCGAGATCTACTCGGAGTATAAGGAAAAGGCGCTCGTAATCGTGAAAAAAACCCTGGGAGAAAAACAGACGTATCAGATTGCGTTGAGGAACCTATGATCAAGTTGGAAGAAATCAAGTCGCCGGATTTCGTGAAGGAGCTGACGCTTCCGGAACTGGAGCAACTGGCCGAACAAATCCGCGCTTTCATCATCGAAAACTTGAGCGAAACCGGCGGGCATTTGTCCGCGAATTTGGGCACGGTGGAACTGATCATCGCCCTTCATTACGTTTTTTCCAGTCCCCGCGATAAGATTATCTTTGACGTCGGCCATCAGGCCTATACCCATAAGATTTTGACTGGCCGGGCCGCGGCTTTTCCCAAACTGCGGCAGAAAGGCGGTATCAGTGGCTTTCTGAAATATCGGGAAAGCGTCCATGACGTCTGGGAAGCCGGACACTCGTCGACTTCGATTTCGGCCGCTGCCGGATTCCTCGCGGCGCGCGAGGCCGGATGCGACATCGGCGAAGTTATCGCCGTGATTGGCGACGGTTCGATCCAAAACGGACTGGCGCTTTCCGCGCTGAATCACCTTGGAAGCATGTCGTCCGGGAAACGACGGAAAGTGATCATCATCCTGAACGACAACGACATGTCGATCTCGCGGAACGTCGGCAGCCTCTCGCGGATTTTCAACCGCATCCGCATCAAGAAATCATATAACTTCTTAAAAAAGATTACGCCGCGTTTCATCCAGAAGGCGTTTTACTCATTGAAAGAGGCCTTCAAGACTTACGTCTACCGCGGTAATCCCCTTGTCTCGCTCGGTTACCGTTATTTCGGTCCCCTGAACGGGCATAACCTGAAGACCCTAATCACTTATCTGGAGTTCGCAAAGAAGTCGGAGCAGCCGGTCATCATTCACGTGAAAACGGTGAAAGGGAAGGGCTATCCGTATTCCGAGCAGGACAAGATCGGCGTCTGGCACGGGATCGGGCCTTTCGATATCGCGACCGGACAACCGCGCAATATAATTCCGGAAGGACAGGTGTCATGGAGCGAGGGCGTCGGCAGGATCATGCTGGAACGCGCCCGCGCCAATGAAAAGATCAAGGTGATCGTGGCCGCGATGGTCTATGGGACCGGTCTGGAGCGTTTCACCGCAGAACTGCCGGGCCAGATCATCGATGTCGGAATCGCCGAAGAACACGGCGTCGTCATGGCGGCAGCGCTCGCGCGCTGCGGGATGATTCCCGTCGTCGCCATTTACTCGACGTTTTTACAGCGCGCCTATGACGAGATCAATCATGACGTCGCCCGCACCAATTCCCATGTTTTGTTTCTGATCGATCGCGCCGGCATCGTCGGCGCCGACGGTGAGACCCATCAAGGGATTTTCGACCTGGCATATCTATCGCACTTGCCAAATATGACGATCATGATGCCCAAGGACTTAAACGAGGCCGCGAACCAGATCGACTACGCCCTTAACAAACAAACCGGACCCGTCGCGATCCGCTATCCCCGCGGCGAAACGGCGGAACGGGCGGATTTCATGCCTATAGAAGACATCCTTTCCTGGGAGGAAGTGCTTCCAATCCGGGAGAAGAACATCATCGCTTACGGACCGGATGTCTCCGTCTATGAAAGGGAAATCACCGGACGCGGTCTTGATTTCGGACTGGTGAACGCCCGGACGATCAAGCCGCTTGACGAAACGATGCTGAGACGCCTGGCCGGGAAGACGGTGATTGTGACCGAGGAGGTCGTGATCAAAGGCTCGCTCGGCGCCGCGCTTGCGGAGGCGAACGTCCGCCTTGACCTCGGCATGAAACTGAGCCTGCATGGCATCGACGACCGTTATGTCGATTACGGCGCGATTTCCGCGCTTAAGAAGGAACTCGGACTTGACGTAGAATCTATCTTAAACAAACATATCTGAATAAGGATCTAGGAAGGCATTATGCTTGTAACGCTGACAGTACAAAATCTTGCCATCATCGATAACATTTCCGTCGATTTTTCCGGCGGGATGACCGTCCTCACCGGGGAAACGGGCGCCGGAAAATCGCTCATCATCGACGCCATTGCGTTGCTTTTCGGCCGCCGTGCCTCGACCGACATGATCCGTTTCGGGGAAACGAAGGCGGTGATCGAAGGCGTGTTTTCCGAAGTTCCGCCGGCGGCGCGGGAGTTGCTCGGCGCCGGCGAGGATGATTATCTCGTGTTGCGCCGCGAGATCCACGCCAATGGCAAAAGCCTCTGCAAGATCAACAACGAAATCGTGACACTTGCGCAACTGGCAACCATCGCCGACGAACTGGGCGATATCCATACCCAGTTCGACACCCAGGGGCTATTTAATCGGAAGAATTATCTCGGTTTCCTTGACGACCGCGAGATTCTGACGGAACTTGAGGAATACCGCCGGCGGCTTTCAACCTATAAGGAGGCCGACGCGCGTTACCGGGAGCTTAAGGATAAAGCGCAGAGCGGCGCCCGCCAGCTCGAGTTTCTGAAGTACCAACAGGCGGAACTGGCGAAGGCGAAGATATCTCCGGAAGAAGAGGAGGAATTGAAGGAACGCGCCGCGTATCTGGCGAATTTTGAGGAAATAAGCAATCATGTCAAGGAGTTTTCCGACCTTTACAAGGACGGCGGCGCCCTGGCGAATGTCTACCAGTCGATCTTCCACCTGGAAAAACTCGCGAACTTTGATAAGAAGTACGCCGATTATAAAAAACGTCTCGAGGATTATTACTACGGCCTCGAGGACCTGGTCGAAGAGATCAGCCGCGCCGGCAAGACATTGGAGTTCGACGAGGGCGAACTGGAGCGCATCAATGACCGCCTGGGTCTTTATTCCGATTTGAAACGGAAGTACAAGCTTTCGACCGCTGAGATCGCGGCGCTGTACGATCAGATCTGCGCGGAAATCGATGCGATCAAAAACTACGATTACCATCTCGAAACATTGGAAAAAGAACGCGACGCCGCTCGTGAAGCCGTGCTGGAAACCGCGCTTGCGATCAGGGAGAAACGGATCGCGATCGCCCGGAAACTTGAAGCGAACATCAAAAACAACCTTGAGGACCTCCAGTTAAGAAACGCCGTCTTTAAGGTTGAATTCAACGATATAGAAAACGTCCAGTTCCGTGAGGACGGTATCGATGAAATAGATTTTTTGATTACGTTTAACCCCGGCGAGCCGCTGAGGCCGCTGGCGAAGGTCGCCTCCGGCGGTGAGATTTCCCGTTTCATGCTCGCCCTGAAGGCCCTGTTATTCGCGAAGATCAATCTCCAGACGATCGTGTTTGACGAGATCGACGTCGGGATCTCCGGCGCCGTCGCCTACAGCATCGCCGCGAAAATCAAGCAGATTTCCGCCGGCGCGCAAGTCCTGTGCGTGACCCACCTGTCGCAGGTCGCGGCCGCCGCCGATCATCACATTTCCGTCCGTAAACAGGTTTCCGGCGCGCGGACGGTCACGGAGATTACGCCGCTTGACCATGCCGGCCGCGTTGAGGAAATCGCGAAAATGATTTCCAACGGCGAGGCGACCCCGGCAAGCAAGGCGCTCGCGGAAGAGTTGTTACGCGGGAAAAACGTCATTTGAAAACATCATTGTATGAAAAAGTCGCAGAAAAGCGGCTTTTTTTGTTGTGCGGACATGTAAAAAGTGTCAGTTTTCATATTAACTTGGAAAAATTTTTTATGGCGTTGAAGTCAGTAAAAAAGTAAATAATATAGTCGTAGCCAAAGGAGGAATTTTTATTAAATTAATCAAAAAAGCGTTAATGTATCTCACATTATTGTTTTTCATCGCCATCACCTTCACAACGTCCATCGCCGCTTCCAGTCGTAACATCTACGTCATTCCCGGCGGGGATTCGATCGGCCTTTATCTGGAAACGGGCATATACGTCACCGGCAAGTACGAGGTGACGACCGCCACCGGCGCCGTCGCACCCTGGAGCCGATCCGACATCAAGGTCGGGGATAAGATCATCGCGGTCGAGGACGTTGCCGTAAGCAAAATCACCAACATCCAGGAAATCCTTGCGGGACTCGAGGAGGAACGCGATCTGATGCTTACCGTGAAACGGAAGGATGCGACGTTTACGACGCCCTGCCGGGCGGTGAAGACTGACAAGGACCGCTGGTCGCTCGGATTATATGTCAAGGACCACGTGCTTGGCGTTGGGACGATAACGTATATTCTTGCGGAAACGCGGCGCTTCGGGGCGCTTGGTCACTCGGTGATCGCCGAGGAGCTTTCCGGCGAATTGGGATACATCAGCACCTCGATGATCAACGGTATAAAAAAATCGCATCCCGGCCTGCCCGGGGAAAAACATGCGACGCTGAGCCGGGAACCGCTCGGCTATATCACGAAAAACACGGAACTCGGGGTATATGGAAACATCAACAACCTTTCCGACTTCAGCTCCGTGAAAAAAATAAAAATCGCCGCCCCCGACGAAGTGAAAACAGGACCGGCGGAAATCTGGACCGTGCTGGCGGACAATCGAAAGGAACGGTTCACCGTCGAGATCGTCGACGTGAAGAAGCAGACCCGGAGCGGAAGCAAGGGTATCAAGATAAAAATCACCGACGCCCGGCTGCTTGAAAAAACCGGCGGGATCATCCAGGGGATGAGCGGCAGTCCGATTATCCAGAACAACCAACTCGTGGGCGCCGTCTCCCATGTCGTCATCGATTCCCCCGAATACGGCTACGGGGTGTTCGCAATGTGGATGGTGGAAAACAATATCTGAAATTTGGCTATCGGAAAGCGCGGAAACGCGCTTTTTGTTTATGGGCGTAAAAAAATACCGGTTGCCCGGTATCTTATTTTTTCGGCTGCCATTTGCAGCGGACTGGGGATTCGATTTTCTCCTCGGTCTTCAGTTCCTTGAAGGCCTTGTCGACATCCTTGCGGTCAAGACTGGCCAGTTCGGCGACTTCGCCGGCGGACAGCGGTTTTCCCGCTTTCTTCATCGCTTCCAATACTTTTTCTTTAATCTCCATAATTCATACCTCCTTGCCGATATTTTAACATGGATGCGCCGCCATGACAATCAATATGCCCTGGAAATGCGCGCGGAAATATCTGTTAGGCACTAGCCGCTACTTTTGGTATGCAATTTTTAGAATCCGTGGTATTTTTTAATCGAGGACGGAATATTTGTCGAAAACTCCAGATTTTCTATTTTATTCGACAAATCCATGTCATATCTATTAAAATTATGTAAAAATTAGGCGGCAAAATTAAATAATTATGAAAAATCTAGAAAAAATTTCCCAAACTTATTGAATTATTATGCAAAATAGTGTAAATTAATAATCAAAGTGGGAGGTTATTTGTATGGAGACTTTAAAAGTTATTATCGCTGACGATGGAAAAGAGCTTGTTCAGACGATGCAGGAATTCTTCATGGACAAGAAGGAAATCGAGGTAGTCGGTGTTCACACCGACGGCGTGAGCCTACTCAACACGCTAAGGGTCATGCAGGTAGATGTGTTGATCCTGGACATTTTCATGCCGAACTGCGACGGAATCAAGGTCCTCCAGGAACTGAAGACGAAACGGGAAAAGTACAAGGTGCCGAAGAATATCATCATCATTACCGCGTTCTCCAACGAAAAGATCATGAACAGCGTCGCGGAACTTGGTGCCGATTACTTCGTCGTCAAACCGATCAATTTCACCAATCTTCTGGAAATCATCCGCGACCTGAAAAACCAGAAGGCGCGGGGTGGAAAAGCCGGTTCCGTGAACCTGAACACCGCCCAGACCGATCTGGACACGGAAATAACGACGCTATTGCATGAGATCGGCGTTCCGGCGCACATCCGCGGCTATCAGTACATCCGCGAGGCGATCATCATGGTTTATTACAACATGGACATCCTCGGAAATATCACGAAGATCCTGTATCCGGAAGTCGCGCGCAAGTTCAACACGACCTCGTCGCGGGTCGAACGAGCGATCCGGCACGCCATCGAAGTCGCCTGGGTAAGGGGAAACATCGACGCCATCAGCGATATCTTCAGTTACACGATCAGTTATCATAAATCGAAACCGACGAATTCGGAATTCATCGCGATGATCGCCGATCGGCTGCGCTTGCTTCACAAGCGCGAAAGAAGGGAATTGTTAACCCGCGTAGTCTAGCAATTCCGACAGTGATTGTAACGGCCAGTTATGGTCACTTTTTTTATGCGATATAAAAAAAACAAACGATTGCGCGTTTGTTTACAGTTTACCGGCGATCTCGATGATCAAAAGAATCAGGCTCACAAGCATCAGAACGGTCATGCCGACGACGATCAGGATGATCGTGACCTTACCGGCAACCGTCTTGCTCGGTGATTTCTGAATCTCGACTTCGATCGCTTTATCAGGTTTTACCTTTGTCTTGATCAAGGGTTTCTTTTCTTTTCCCGTCGTTTTTTTCACTGTTGCCACCTCGATAAATGTGTTATAATATACATGTAAGTATTATACCACAAAGCTTTGGAAAAAGGAATAAGAAAATGAGCAATTTACCGAAAATTATTTTTCATATCGACCTCAATTGTTTTTTCGCATCCTGTGAGATCGCAGAAAACGATAACTATAAAAACAAACCGCTCGCCGTCGCGCCGAGCGACCCCCTCCGCCGCGGCATCATCCTTTCCCCCAGTTACGAGGCCCGCAAGTACGGGATCAAGACGACGATGATCGTGAAGGACGCGCTCTTATTATGCAAAGATCTGATCGTCGTTCCGCCGCAGATGGAACTGTACAAGGAATATTCACGGAAATTCTTCGATTACCTGTTCACGGTGACGCCGAACATCGAGATCGCTTCAATCGACGAAGGTTATCTCGATGTGACCGATGTCTGCCGTGATGTCCATCCGCTCGCGCTCGCGGAACGGATCCAGAAGGACGTCCTGGAGAAATGCAAACTCCCCTGCAGCATCGGCATCGGACCGAACAAGTTCCTCGCCAAGATGGCCTCCGATTACAAAAAACCCCTGGGGATCACGGTGTTCCGGAAACGCGAGATTGATAAGAACCTGTGGCTTCTGCCGATCGAGAAGATGCACGGCGTCGGTAAAAAAACGGCGCCAAAGCTAAGGGCGATCGGGATCGCCACGATCGGCGACCTTGCCAACTTTCGCGACATGGAACTTTTAAAAGAAACGCTCGGTCCCGCCTATGCGGAAAGCCTCGTCTATCATGCCAACGGCGGCGGATCGACGGAAATCGACGCCAACAATTTTTCCGAGTCGCAGTCGGTAAGCAACGCCCACACCTTCGCGAACGTAGTCTACGACGGGGCGCTACTAAAAAAGACGCTGAAGGTGATTGCCAACACGGTGAGCTACCGCCTCCAGAAGGCCAACCAGAAGGCGCAGACGATCGGCATCATCCTCAGATACGCCGACATGAAGCAGATCAACCGCTCCCGCGGACTTGCTGAACCGACGAATGAGGCAAGCGTGATTTACGAAGTCGCCGAGGAGATCTTCACCGACTATTTCAACACCGGCGATCGGATCCGCCTGATCGGCATCTTCGCCCACCGGCTGTCTTCTACCGGCGAGGAAGTGACACAGATTTCGATATTCGATAACTTTGACAAAATCGCGCAGGAAGCGCGAATCAACGATTTAGTGAAAAACCTCCAGGCCAAGTTCGGCAAGGATCAGATCAACCGCGGATACATTGAAACCAAGAACGAGAACGCGGAAAGGACGTAAACAATGGAAAACCTGGGCACGATAAAAAAATACCACGTGGCGAAGGAAACGCCACTCGGTTACATGATCACCAATGGAAAGGACGAATATTTCCTCCACCGCGCGGAAACGAATTATCAGGCCATCATACCGGGCGATACGGTTTCAGCCTTCATCTATCTGGACAAGAAGGACCGTCCAACCGCGACCCTGCATGCGCCAAAAATCACGATCGATACGGCCGCCTTCGTCACCGTCGTATCCGTCATGAAAAGCGCCGGCGTCTTCGTCGATATCGGCATCAGCAAGGACATCTTCCTGTCGAAGGACGACCTGCCCAAAGACGAGTCCGCCTGGCCAAAACCCGGCGACCGGCTGATGTGCCGGCTTCGGGTCAAGGCGGGACGCCTACTGGCCAGACCGCTTGTAATCGAAGAAATCCCTCCCGGAAAAGGCGAATTAGCAACAGAAGCGGAAGGCTATGTCATCAGGTATTATAAAGAAGGCGTCCTTTTGCTTACAGAAAGCGGCGACATCATTTCCGTCATAACCGGTCCGCGCGCCGGTTTTCGCGTCGGTAAGAAGCTTACCGTCCGGATCACCGAACGGACCGAGCGCGGATACAAAGGGATGCTGATCGAGAAATTTACCGATAAGGACAAGGAAGAGATCCTTGCCTATCTGCGCGCGCATCATGGTCTGATGACGATCACCGACGAAAGCGGCCCGGAAGTCATTTTCAAACACTTCGGGATAAGCAAGAAGGCCTTCAAAACTGCGCTCGGACGTCTGTACAAGGAAAAGCGGATCGAGATCCTGCCGGGAAAGATCATCCTCATTGAATGAGGTTTTCCCGCGTCGCGGGTGATTTGATGATGCGGATCAGTCTTACGAAGAACGCCAAGATTATTAATATTGCGGGGATGATGACCTCGAAGGGCAGGTTGATATAGGGAATAACGATTTTTTGCCGGAATTCAAGAAAGGCGATATAATTACCGGGGAAAAACATCAACGCCACCACAATCAATACACATAAGATAAACGGTATGACGTTACCGTTTTTTCTTTTGAAGGCATCGTTCAGCACGTATTTTGCGCCAAAGAGCAATACCCAGGTCTTGATAAACGACATGATGATCATCAGAAGGATGACCAGGATGTCCAGCCTTTGGATCAGATAGAAGACGTCAATCCGTTTCGATATTCGCAAAGCGGGCCGGATATCCAGGATCATCGCTTCCGGACCAAGGATGACGATGTTGTAAGCGGTGACGAGAAACAAGATCAATCCAGCGAAGAGAATTCCGTAGTAGCCGTGGCGGTAGCCTTTTTCTCGGTCCTTGACATATTGCGCGACGATGAGGAGGGCGAAGAGTTTTCCGAAGGGAAGGGAATAAGCGGCGTGCAACGTCGGTTTGATCAGCGGCGTGAAGCCATTTTCCAGGATCGGAAGAAAGTATTTGAAATGGATGCGGTTGGAAGCGAAGATCAGGGTAGAAAATCCCACGAAAGCAACGATCCGGATCATGAAGAGGACCGTCGTAGTACGGGAGAACACCTCAACCCCATGATAAAGTCCATAAAGGACGACGACGAGCATGGCGGCACCGATCATGTAAATGGCAATGTCATGAAGCATGAGGATGATGATGACTTCGGCGATGTCCCTGATTCCCAGAAAAGCAAGGAAAGCAAAATACAAACCATAGATAACGAAAAGCACGAAGGCGAATGGCCGGCCGACGATTGATTTGATCGCGCTTGCGAAATCGTCCTTTCCGCTGATCTTAAAGATCAATGAGTAACAGAAAAAAAGCAGGACGGACAACGGCACGGCCATCAGGATCGAGATCCAGATGTCCTGTTTCAGTTCCTGGGCGTAGATGCCGCGAATGATATCGTCAGCGTTGATGTATAAGAAGGTGATGATGAAAAACTGGCCTTTGGTGATTTGATATTTTGGCTTTTCCATAATGGCCTCCTTTGCGGGTTAGCGGACGCGTTCGAGATGGAATTTGACCTTGATATCAATGGCCATTTCCGGGAAAACTTCGTCATAACGGTCGATGATTGTGCGAAAAAACTTTGGGTGATAGCGGTGGAAGTCGTCGGCGAAGGCGAAAACGTCGCTATTAAATTCCGTTTGCGCGCGGGTGATGCTGTCGCGGATCATTTTCGTGACCTCATACTCAGTTTTTGTAATGACTTCGTCCATGTATGCGGAAGTGAATTTTGTCATTCCCGACATATCCTCATAGACCGAACCGTACACCCGACAGTTGATTTTGACGAGGGGCTTGCCATTTTCGATGACAAATTTTTTTGAACAACTGTTTTTCCGGACTTGGATCGTAAGCACGCTCTCGTCGTCAAGAACCACCGTCACGATGCTTTTCTTGATGTTGTTCATGATGTATTGATAGCCAAGCGATTCCTTTTCTGTGAAATAGCCGACGAGTTTGTCTTCCTTGAAGACTGCGAAGTTGGAAACGACGAAATATGCTTCAGGGTTCACGGATTTGGAACTGTCCCCCTTCGTGCCTTTCTCGACGTCGCCGTCGACGCGTACAGAGGTCAAAACGAAGTTCGAGCCAGGTGAAACATTTAAGGAAAGCAGTTGGTCCAGATTGAAGTTCAGGCCGAGACCGAAATTGTCTCTGGAGTTGCGGATCTTTTCTTCGATGGCATAACCGGGAATCAGATCGAGCGTCGTATGGATCTTCAAAGCGTCTTCAGCCTTGCCTTTTTCGATCACGATGATGTTATATTTGTGTTGGGTCTGATCGACGTTAAGAAACGCGTTCAAAAACGGTTGGATGCCCTCCCTGGCGATGTCCTCGCCAAAGGCAAGGATGCGGAAGTGATAAAGGAAGTATTTGTCGGTAATGTAATTCGAAGTCTTGGTCATCGTTTCAAGCACGGTCATGCCTTCGACCTTCCGTATCGACACCGGCGCGATGTCGATTCTATTTATCTTGCTTAAAACATAGTCGTTGACGACCTGAAAAGTCACCGCAAACCCATTATCGGTTTTATCGATGCCAACAGCGCTGACGATGCTCAGTCGGTTGATGTCCTTTTTTTCACAACCGGTAGCCAGAAAGGCTGAACAGATGCAGAAAAATAATAACATTAGCGTTTTTTTCATTCTTTTCTTCCTTTCTAATTGGGAAGCGTTTCAGAAATGTTTTTCTTGCGATGGAAGATGTACTTAAGGGGGAGGCGGAACATCGTGTCGACGATCGAAGTTCGGCTGAAAGGACTGATCGGGGCGAGATATGAGACCCCGAAACTGCGCAGGCTGGTAAGGTGGATCAACAGGACGATCGTAAACAGCACGACCCCGTAGAAGCCCAGAAGCGCCGCCGCGAACATCATCAAATAGCGGAGGACGGTGATCGTCATGTTCAGAGAATATCCCGGCAGGGCCAGGGTACAGATTCCGGTGATCGTGACGACGATGACGATGATCGAGGAAAAGAGGCCGGCCGAGACCGCCGATTCGCCGATGATGATCGCCCCGAGGAAGGAAAGCGCCGAACCGAGCGGCGCCGGCATCCGCGTTCCCGCTTCGCGCAAAAGATCGAAACCGATCAGCATCAGCAGTATCTCAAGGAACGAAGGGAAGGGAACCTCAAGCCGTTGCCCGATGATATTAAAGAAGAGCGACAACGGGAGCAATTCCGAATGGAAATGGACGACGCAGATGTAAAGGGCGGGAAAATAAATCGCAATCATCAGCGCCCCGAAACGGAGAAGGCGGAAAAAGGTTCCGATCGACGCCTTGTGATAGTAATCTTCGACCGACTGGACTGACTGTACCAATTGCGTCGGCACGATCGCTGCAAACGGCGTTCCGTCGACGAGAATGATGACCCGGCCTTCGAAAAGGTTGGCGGCCGCGATATCCGGTCGTTCCGTCTCGTATACGGTGGGGAAGATGGAATTCTGTTTTTCTTTAAGGACTGTTGCCAGATAAGAGGTGTCCAGGATGTTGGGGAGGCGGCATTCCCGGATCCGTTTTTCCACCTCCGCAATAACCGCCTCGCTGGCGACGCCCTTGATGTACATGACGGCGATATTGGTGTTCGATTTCTCCCCGAGGACAAAGTTCTTGACCCAAAGATTCGGCGTTCTCACCCGGCGGCGGATCAGCGTGATGTTGGTGAGAAGCGTTTCGTTAAAGGAATCATTCGCACCTTTAACCGTCGCGTGCGTTGAGGGTTTTTCGACCGCCCGTTCCTTATGACCGCGCGCTCCTAGTAAGAAAGCGGTCGTTACTCCTTCAATCAGAAGAACGGCATCTCCCGCAAGCAGCGTAGGAAAAACGTTTCCGAAGAGTTCGGTCTTTTTGACCGATCCGATCGTCAAATTGACGTGATCGAAATAATCACGAATTTCATCCGGCGTTTTTAATAATTCGTCGTGATAGCGGAAGTTATTGGCGATCGTCTCAGTCATAGCGTCATATAGCAAGGTGTTGTCGGACATGCCGGCCAGATAAAAGACGGCGATATTTATCTTTTGATACTTGTTGACGATAGTAAGCCGGCGAAGGATTAAATCGAAGCTTTCACCCGTTTTCTCGTTGACGAAATTAATGTTCTCGTCAAGGTTGGCCGAGACCTTCCGGTACAGGTAATCATAGTTCATCTCGTTGTATTTTTCGAAATAATTTTTCAGTTCGATGTCTTCCTTGCTGGTTTTGCCGGCGTCTTCCTGCGGTTTTGATTGGTTTATGTTTATTTTGTCTGATTGCTCCTCAGGAAACGAGAGGCTTTTCGGACCAGGTTTTTCTTCGTTCGATGGGAAACGGAATATTTTCTTGAAGAAGTTCATATGCTGTCACCTTTGTTATTATTATGCGACTTTTGGTAACGATTAAACAAAAATTGTGAATTTTGTTAGTTGACAATCAACAAATAATGCTTTTTGAGGCAGATGAGCGCTTTGATGACACATGGGCACTAAATCATTATTTTTAGTGCCATAAGGACACCAAATTTCTTGACTTTAAAGGGCGATTACCTTATAATATAATAGATAAAAACCAACAAAATCGCTGTGTTTTATCCGGAAAGGACGTATTTCTTGCGTTAAAGAACCACACGTTAAGACACGGAATACTTCGTCCTTAGAAGGTAGCTTTTAAGGCTTTTTATTTTTGGAGGACATATGATCTACCAGCGCGTCAAAGGAATGCTCGATTATATCGGCGAAGCGGCCGAAAGGTTCCGCCATGTGGAAAAATGCTTTACCGAGGAGGTAAAGAAACAGGGATTCCGCGAGATCATCACGCCGATCATTGAGAATACCGAAGTTTTCGTCCGCAGTTCCGGCGAGGAATCGGATATCGTGGACAAGGAGATGTATACATTCACCGACAAGGGGCAGCGCAGCCTGACGCTCCGTCCGGAAGGAACGGCCGGAGTCGTCCGCAGCTATATTGAAAACAAACTGTACGCGCGGCCAACGTTGGAGAAACTCTATTACTTCGGGCCGATGTTCCGCTATTCCCGCCCGCAAGCCGGCCGCTACCGCCAATTCTACCAGTTCGGAGTCGAAGTGTTTGGTGAAACCAGGCCGTTGCTTGTGGCGGACTTGATTGCCGGCGCTTACCGGATCCTTAAACGGCTGGGAATCGCCGATTTCATCGTGAAAATCAACTCGATCGGAGATTTTTCCGCGCGGCAGGCATATGCGGATAAGTTGCGGGCGTATTTTGCAGGGGAACGCGCCGGGTTATGTCCGGACTGCCAGCGTCGGCTTGATAAGAATCCGCTCCGCATCCTCGATTGCAAGGTTGACGCCAACCATCCGGCGGTGCTTGCGGCGCCTTCGATCGCCGATTGCCTGAGCGACCAATCCCGCAATTATTTCCGGGAAGTATGCGCCGGACTTGACTTGCTGGGCGTAAGATATGAGACCGATTCTCGGCTCGTCCGCGGACTCGACTATTACACCGACATCGTGTTTGAATTCATATACGAGGGAGAAGGCGAATATCAAGGCCTTGCCCTTGGCGGCGGCGGTAACTATGCCGGTCTGGTCGCCGCGTTCGGTGGACCCGCGATTCCCGGCGTCGGTTACGCTTTCGGGCTAGAGCGGATCATCGGCATCATGGAAGAAAAAGACCTTTTCCCGCCGCTTGATGAGCGCCTCGTTGTCGCGGTCATCGGACTTGATCCGGATGCGAAAGCAAAATCCCTGAAACTTGCTTCCGTTTTGCGGGAAGCCGGTTACCGGTGCGAGCTCGATTACGACCACACGACCCTGAAGCAACAGTTCCGGTTCGCCGAACGGATTGGCGCCGACACCCTGGTAATCATCGGCGAAGAAGAAATGAAAAACAAGACCCTGACCGTTAAAAACGCGCTAACCAAGCAACAGGAAACTATTCTGGAAGAAAATCTAATGGCATACCTAAAGGAGAGAAAAAAATGAGAACGGCATATAATAACGAGTTTCGGCTTAGCGACGTCGGGAAAACCGTCACCGTCGTCGGCTGGGTCGCGAAAAACGCAACCTTGGCGGGTTGGTTTTTGTGGATTTGCGCGACCGGACCGGGATCGTCCAGATCGTCTGTAAACCGGAAAATCCCACTTATCAGGCCCTGGAAACGGCCCGCAACGAGTACGTCCTGAAAGTCACCGGCAAGGTCGTCGAGCGGGAAAGCAAGAACAAAAACCTTCCGACCGGCGATATTGAAATCGAAGCAGAAGAAGTGGTGATTTTAAACGAAGCCAAGCAACCGCCACTGATTATCGCCGACACCACCGACGCGCTTGAGGAAGTGCGGATGAAATATCGCTACCTCGACCTGCGCCGACCGGTGATGCAACGGACGCTGATGCTTAGACATCAGATCGCCCGTTCCGTGCGTAACTATTTCGACGAGAACGGCTTCATCGATATCGAGACCCCGGTGATCGGGAAATCGACGCCGGAAGGCGCGCGTGACTATCTGATTCCCTCCCGCCTCTATCCCGGGAAGTTTTATGCGTTGCCGCAGTCGCCGCAGATTTACAAGCAGCTGCTCATGGTCAGCGGTTTTGATAGATATTATCAGATCGTCAAGTGTTTCCGCGACGAGGACAGCCGTTCCGACCGGCAGATGGAGTTCACGCAGATCGACGTCGAAATGAGCTTCATCGATGAAGAGGATATCTACACCTTAATCGAAAAGCTCTTTTACCGCATCATGAAGGAAGTGAAGGGTCTGGAAATCAATATCCCCTTTCCGCGCCTGACCTATCCGGAAGCGCTCGATCTGTACGGTACCGATAAACCCGACACCCGCTTTGAAATGAAACTTGCGACGCTGAATGACTTGTTCAAAGATTCAAGTTTCACCGTTTTCCAGAACGTCATCAGCACTGGCGGCGTCATCAAAGCCCTTAACGTCAAGGGCGGTGCCACGCTCACGAGAAAGGCGATCGAAAACCTCGGTGAAGAAATCCACAAATACAAAGCCAAAGGTTTATTATGGGTAAAATATGACAATAATACATTTACCGGGCCGCTCGCGAAATACCTGGAAGGCTATGAAGCGAAACTGATCGAACAGCTTGGCATCGAAAACGGCGACCTGGTGCTAATCGTCGCCGGACCGCGAAAGATCGCCGCGACCGCGCTTGGCTATTTGCGGAACAAACTGGCGAAAGAACTCGGATTGATCCCCGAAGACGTCTATAATTTCCTGTGGATCACCGACTGGCCGGCTTTCGAATATGACGAGGAAGCGGGCCGCTATGAAGTCGCCCACCATCCGTTTACGTCCGTCAAGGACAGCGACGTCGGGAAGATCCTCACCCATCCCGAGGAATGCATCGCTAAGTGCTACGATATCGTCCTCAACGGCTACGAGTTGGGAAGCGGTTCGATCCGGATCCATGACCAGAAGGTCCAGGCCGACGTTTTCAAACTGATCGGCTTAAGCGACGAGGAAGTCAAGGACAAGTTCGGTTTCTTCATTGAGGCCCTGAAATACGGCACGCCCCCACATGGCGGGATCGCCCTCGGCCTTGACCGGCTGACGATGATCCTCACCGGAGCGCAATCCCTACGCGACGTCATCGCCTTCCCGAAGACAGCCAATGCCATCGACCCGATGAGCGAATCGCCAAGTTACGTTACCGACGAACAGCTCGAGGAATTAAAGCTGGTCATCAAGAAATGAACCCGTTCGCCCGCCTTGAATTGTTAATCGGCGAAAAGGCGCTTTCCCGTCTGCGAGACACGACCGTCGCCGTGATCGGCCTGGGCGGTGTCGGCGGAATCTGCGCCGAAACGCTTGCCCGTTGCGGCGTCGGAAGACTGATCGTCCAGGATTATGACGTCGTCGAGGTAAGCAACATCAACCGGCAGATCATTGCCGACATGGAAAGTATCGGTCGGAAGAAGGCCGAGATTTGCGCGGAGCGGATCCGGAAGATCAACCCGGAATGCGCCGTGGAAGCACTGGCGCTGCCGTTCGGTAAGGATTCCGATCTCTTTTCGCGGCATATCGATTATCTCGCCGATGCCATCGACGATTTGGAAAACAAGTACCAGTTGATCAGGGAATGCCTGGAGCGGAAGATCTCCTTTGTTTCCGCGATGGGCATGGCCCGCAAACTTGACTGGCGGAAGATCGCCGTAATGAAGCTTGCGGAAACAAGCTACGATCCGCTGGCGCGCATGTTGCGCAGGCGGCTTCGCGACGATGGGCTTTCCTTGGACTTTCCCGTCGTCAGTTCGACGGAAAAGCCGCTTCCGACCGCGGGACTCGGGTCCTACATGCCGGTAACATCGATTGCCGGTATCGTGATGGCCGATCATATCATTAAAAAAGTCATATCCGAAACAACGGAGGAAATATGTTCTTAGTAGCCTTTTGGCAACAAGCCCTGATCATCGCGGGCGTGGTGATCGTCTTTCTCATCGTTTCTTATCTGAACGCGAAGACGAAGCCGAAAAAACCGGTCGATCTGCCGGAAAAATGCCAGTTCTGCCCGTCGAAAACCTGCGTTTTGAAGATCACGGACGTAGAAAAGAAGCGGGAAGAACTTACCGAATATCTCAAACAATGCGAGGATGAGGATGAGTCCGAAAAGAACTGATTATATCTCCTGGGACCGCTATTTCATGGGCGTCGCGCTGATGTCGGCGCAGCGAAGCAAGGATCCGAACACCCAGGTCGGAGCCTGCATCGTCAACCGGAAGAACCGCATCGTCGGCATCGGCTATAACGGCTTTCCCCATGGCGTCAGCGACGACGAATTCCCCTGGGAAGCAAGTGAAAAATTCACCGAAAGCAAATATCCCTATGTCGTCCACGCCGAGCCGAACGCGATTTTAAACGCCAATGCTCCCGTCGACGATTGCGTCATTTACGTGACGTTGTTTCCCTGCCACGAGTGCGTCAAACTGATCATTCAAAGCGGTATCAAGGAAATCGTTTATCTTTCCGATAAATATAACAATACCGATTCCGACGTCGCCGCCAAGCGGATGTTGGATGCAGCAGGGATCAAGTATCGGAAAATACCGCCATTCAAAGTCGAAATAAAGGATGAGAAATGATTAAATACCTTAAGTCTTTAGCGGATAAGTTCATCAACGCTCAGATTTGGAAAAAGGCGCTTACGGTCGCGTTGGCGCTTTTGTATCTGGTCGCGTTGCTCAGCGTCATCATCAAGCTCGACGTCGTCATCACCACGCCGGGTTCTTTTAACACGACGGCTTACACCAAGGGCAGCGAGACCCAGGCGGGAGTCATCAAGATCGATACGGAAAACGAGCCCGGCAAGATCTATACAATCGGCGTCTATTCGCATATCCGCGTCACCCTGTTCCAGTACCTGATTTCACGGTTGTCCGGCGATATCAACGTCGACGATTATGATCCGGGTAGCGATCTTTCCAAAAAAGAAGAGGCGATCCGCGGCGACATCCACCGCGAGTTTGCCATGCAACACGCCCTGATCCTGGCCTATACCGAGGCCGCCAAAGTCGACCCCACGATCCACATTGCCTACGAATTCAAAGGCCTGATCGTGAGCGCCGTGCTCCCGGGAAGCAAGTCCAACTTGGAACAACGCGATCTGATCACCCACATCAATGATGAGGAAATCACGAGTCTCGATCAGTTTCGGACGCGCATCGCCCTGATTCCGGGAAACACCGCCTTCACTCTGACGGTATTACGGCCGAACGGGACGGAATATGTGGAAAAACGAATCTCCGCGCAGAAGACGCCCTATAATGACGCGTACGTTTTCGACGTCGAGGTGTACGATTATTACGTCCTCGACCCGGATAACACGACGCCGAAATATGAGATCGCCACAAGTTTCCCGTCGCGCGGCTCCTCGGGCGGCGCGATGACCGCGCTTGCCATTTACAACGCCTTGCTTTCCGAAGACGTCACCGGCGGATTGAGGATCTGCGGGACGGGTACGATCAATGTCCAAGGCGTCGTCGGGAAGATCGGCGGCGTCGAACAGAAGATCGTCACCGCTAAACTGTACGGGGCCGAAGTTTTCTTCGTCGGCGTCGACGATTATGAAGACGCCAAGAAGAAATATGATGAGATCAAGGCTGATTTTCACCTGATCTCCGTCGAATCCTTTGCCCAGATCCTGACGGAACTGGAACGACTGCGGGGTGAAAGCGATGAATGATCAGGTAAAAGAAAAAAAGCCGAACTTCTGGATTCGGGGAAAGCGGGAAACGCGCAATTTCTATAATATCGATATTCCGCCGGCCGTAAATACGAAATCGTTCATTTTCGGTTTATTGGCCGCGGTTCTGGTGATCCTTCCCGCCGGAATCATGCTATTCCAGTACCTGATGATCTACGGTTACCTGGGCGTGTTCCGGATCTACATGCTGATTTCCTGGCTGGGATTGTTATTGTTCAACGGACTTTCGAATTATTTTACCGTGAAGATCGCCCAGGCCTATCAGCCTGACAACAAGCGCCTGCAGGACATATCGGCGAAGCATGTCTTCCTGTATAACCTGTTAAGCATCGGTTTTGCGATTTTTGCGCTTATCGTAATAATCCTGGTGGGGTTGTTTGTATTTATATGAAAATGAAGGGAAAACAAATGTTGATTGGTTTGCTTATCATCGCGGTCGGTATCGCTATCGACCAGATCACGAAATATCTTGCCTTTCGTCACCTTGAGTTCGGGCGCGAATACAAATGCATTCCCGGACTGTTCCGGTTCGAACTGGTGAAAAACCCGGGCGGAGCCTGGGGAATTTTCGCCAACCAGTTATGGTTTTTCATTATCGTGACCGTGGTGGCGTTGGTATTTTTGGGGTTTTTGGCGCGGCAGTTCGACCTGAAAGAAAACCCCGTTTTCAGCGTCGCGTTCATCCTGATCACGACCGGGACGCTGGGCAATTTTATCGACCGGGTGGTATATCGCGGGGAGGTGCGCGATTTTGTGACGTTTGACTTTATGAGTTTCCCTAGCTTCAATTTCGCCGACATGGCGTTGACCATCGGCGTGATCCTGCTGGCGATCGATATTCTCTTCGGAAAAACGGGAGCGGTATGGACCAAATCCGATTAATCGTCGACAGCGACGCCAACCAGCGGATTGATAAATACCTCCAATACCATCTCGACAATATCACCCGCACGCAGATCCAGTTGATGATCGCAGCCCGTGACGTCAAGGTCAACAACGAGGAAGTGCGCCCGAGTTACAAGCCGCGCAAGGGCGACGTCATCGTGGTCAACATCCGCGAAAAAGTACCCCAGGACGTGTTGCCGGAGCCGATCCCCCTCGACATTTACTATGAGGACGATGACATCATCATCATCAACAAGCCCCAGGGGCTCGTCGTCCATCCGGCGACGGGTAATTATTCGGGAACGCTCGTCAACGCCCTGATGTATCACTGCCAGGAACTGTCGAACGTCAACGGCATCATCCGCGCCGGCATCGTCCACCGCATCGACAAGGACACTTCGGGGTTGCTTGTGGCGTGCAAGAATGATGAGGCGCACCGGCGCGTGAGCCTGCAGTTCAAGAAAAAGCTCGTGACCCGCGTTTACGAGACGCTCGTCCACGGCGTGATCGCCCACGACACCGGTCGGATCGACGCCCCGATCGGCCGTCACCCTGACAACCGGAAACTGATGGCGGTCGTGACTGGTGGAAAACCGGCCGTCACCCACTTCAAGGTCGTCGAGCGCCTTGCTAATCACACGCGCTTGGAACTGCGCCTGGAGACGGGAAGGACGCACCAGATCCGCGTCCATCTGCAGTATATCGGCTATCCGGTCGTCGGCGACCCTTATTACGGGACGAAGCAGGACGAAGTCAAAAGCGGCCAGTTCCTGCACGCCAAGGTGCTGGGATTATATCATCCACGGACCGGCGAGTTCATGCAATGGGAAGCACCGCTGCCGGATTATTTCCGCGAATATCTTGAATCGCTGCGAAGTCGGGAACAATCCTGACTTTTTTGCGTATAATACAGGGGGGATCGTATGCGCCGGTTCATTTTTGTTGTTATTGCCTCTTTTCTGCTTTACTACTGCCTGTGCGCGGCGTTGAGCCTGCCGGAAGCGGAAACAAAAAAAGCCGTCCTTAAGAACGGCTATCCTTTTTGAATTTTTCCCAGTTTTTAAAGTTCATCTTCGCGATCCGGTTGAAGAAAACGTCGTTTTTATCCTTGAGGATCTTGGCAATCGCCAGGTCGACTTTGTTTCCGGCGCCTTTTGGCAGTTCGAAACCGACTTCCTGGGACAATTTCTCCATTTCCTTGATGAACAGGTAGCGCGCGACGATGCTCGCCGCCGCGACGGCGATGTATTTACTTTCGCCTTTTTCCACAAGTTCGACGTTTTTGATGACGATGTCCTGATCGCGGAGGTAATCAAGATAACGCTCGCGGGTCGTGAAAGCGTCGACGATGATCGCGTCGTATTCACCCACCTTCGGAAGGATGTTATGAATGACGTTGTTGTGAAGGAGGGCCTTGAGCCTGTTCATGTTGCAATTGCTGCGGGTCGTGAGGTAGTTATACTTGAGGTTGTTGAGAACGAGAGCGCTGGTCTTGACGACGCGCATGATTTCCGGAGCGATCTGCTGGACATGCTGGTCGTTGAGCTTTTTCGAGTCCTTGACGCCCATGCGCATCAACGGCAGGATCTGCATTTTCGGCACATACGCCGCGGCCACAACAATCGGTCCGAAGAAATCGCCGGTTCCGACCTCGTCGGTGCCGATCACCGAAAGGTTGATCGTATCGGCGGCGTTCGCCGTTTTCTCGACTTTCTTCTCGATGTCCAACAGTTTGCAGATATCGTGATAGATTTCCTTTCCGCCCGAACCCTGGATCAGCATCGTGAGCGTTTTGAAAATCGTCAGCGTTGCCCCCTTGTATTTGGCCCGAAAAAGTGTATAATTATTGGTATGGGGAACAGAATAGAGATGATATCGACTGATAATTTCCCCGGCCTGAGAACTGTTAAGATTTATCGTATAACCCATGATAACGACCTCATAAACATTATACCATAAAAAGCGCGTAATTGGAAGGAGAAATATGACGAAGCACCTTCTCACCCTGGAACTGGACCGAATTTTGGCCGCGGTCAAAGAA
Source organism: Caryophanales bacterium UBA3946 (assembly GCA_002385575.1). Classification (GTDB taxonomy): domain Bacteria; phylum Bacillota_I; class Bacilli_A; order ML615J-28; family CAG-698; genus UBA3946. The sequence goes on from DGDS01000036.1 coordinate 23,876, forward strand.
AAAACCATCCTTGAGCACGACTATGATGTCGAATCGGTCGTGCTTTTAAACGATCGCGCCGCCGTCGAGCGCGCCCTCGCCGAAGTCGATGAGGCGGTGGTCTTACGGCAACGGATGCATCGCTTTCCCCTTTATTTTGAAAGCGATGTTTTGTTCATCCTGAAGATGGTCCATAAACACCGCGTCTTAAGCATCGAGGACCTGCTCGCGGTCGGGAAATTCCTCGACACGATCAAGGCGAACCGAGCCTATCTTGACGCGCTGGAAGCAGCCGAGATTCCGGTCGTCTATTTCCGCGAATACGTGGAAAAACTCTATTACCCCAGGGAATTAAACAATAGAATCAAGGAAATCGTCACACCGTACGGAGAGATCAATGATGACGCGACCGCCGCTCTGCTTACAATCAGGCGTTCGATTCGCGAGGCGGAGAAGAATATCCAGCAGAAACTGCAGGAATTCATCAGCAAAAACGGCGCGAAACTGACCCAGCCCCTCGTCTCCATCCGTAACGACCGCTACGTCGTGCCGGTGCGCGTCGAATATAAAAACGCCGTTCCCGGCGTCATCCACGACCTTTCCTCTTCGGGAGAAACGGCCTTCATCGAACCGATCACCGTCGCCAATCTCAACAACCGGTTGAACGAACTGCGCGAGGAAGAAAAACGGGAGATATATAATATCCTAGCAACGGTGTCGCGGTCCGTGGACGCTTATTATGAGGAACTCACACGGTCATTTACGGTCATCAAGCAACTTGACCTGCTGTTCGCCAAAGCGGAATACGCGCTCTCAATCGAGGCGAAGCGCCCGCATGTCAACGACCGGGGTGTCTTTACCCTGATCAATGCCCGCCATCCCCTGCTCGATCCCGCGACCGTCGTACCCAACACCGTCGCCTTCGGCAGTTACCAGGCCATCCTCATCACCGGTCCGAACACCGGCGGAAAGACGGTCCTGCTAAAGACGATCGGGCTGATGGCCCTGATGGTCAAGGCCGGTCTGCTCGTCCCCTGCGATCCTGACAGCGACATCATGATTTTCGACAATGTCTTCGCCGACATCGGCGACGAACAAAGCATTGACCAGAGCCTTTCCACTTTCTCCGGACACCTGAAAAACATCATCGGCATCATCGACAACGTCAACGAGAACTCGCTCGTCCTTCTTGACGAACTTGGTTCGGGAACCGATCCAGCGGAAGGAACGGCGCTGGCGATCGCGATCTTTGATTATCTGCTCGCGCGCCATTGCATGAT
>DGDS01000036.1:25301-27626 GCA_002385575.1 Caryophanales bacterium UBA3946
GCCCGGCTGCTCGGGTTGAAGGAAGAAATCCTGACCGCCGCCGCTAAGCAAACCTACAGTCGCGATACCAAAACGGAAACGGCGTTGGCGAAACTGATCGACCAGTCGCACGTACTTGATCGACAGCTTAAGGCGGCCGCCGCGAAGAACCGCCAACTCGAGGATAAATTAGCGGAACTCGACGCGGCGCGCGCCGACCTCGATTACCGTAAATCACAAATCCTGCGCGCGGCGGAAGAAGAGGCGAAAAAAATCGTCGCCGCCACCAGGGAAAAAATCGACGACCTGATCGACGAATTGGACCGGATGAAAAAAGCCGGGGTAAAGGAGCATGAGATCGCGGAAATGAAATACCGCTACCGGCAGATCAGGGAAGCGGCGGATTCCGACACCGAGGTTGCGCATGCCTATGAGTACAAACCGAACATGAGCGTCTACCTTGAAAATTTCAAGGCATATGGTATAATTATTAAAGAAAATAAAAACGATAAATACGACGTCCAACTAGGTAACGCCACCGTGACCGTGGCGAAAAAGTATCTCAGACCGGCGGAAAATCCCACTCCGGTAATCGCAAGGCAGCCGGTAAAGACTCCGGTCGGGATCAAGAAGCATGTGGCGATGAGCCTTGATTTGCGCGGCCTGCGTTACGAGGAAGCCCGCGACAAACTGGAAAAATACCTGGACGACGCCGTACTGACCGGACTGCGCCAGGTCAGCGTCATTCATGGCTATGGAACCGGCGTGATCCGGGAAATGGTCAGGAATTATCTGAAAACGGCCCCCGAAGTCGAAAGTTACCGTTATGGCGGCGCCGGCGAGGGCGGTCAGGGAGTAACGGTCATCACACTAAAACAAAAATAGGAGGAAAGCGATGGTTATCGAAGCAACTGCAGAAGATGTAAAAAAGGAAACCGGATTGATTCTCGTCGATTTTTACGCCGACTGGTGCGGACCGTGCAAGATGCTGGGTCCAATCGTCGCGCAACTGGCGGACGAAACCGCGGATGTGAAATTCATGAAAGTCAACGTCGACCGGGACCGCGAATTCGCGATCGCCAACCGCGTGTCGAGCATCCCGACGCTCGTGTTGTTCAACAACGGCGTGGAGGTTGGCCGGAAGGTCGGATTCGCGCCGAAGGACGCCCTTAAACAATGGCTTAACGAACACCGCAACAATTAAGCATTAATGGCAGTTAATGCTTTTTTCATAAAAATCTTCTTTATCTTTACTTCCTTTTTTGCTATAATCATATTGGAAAGAAGTGAGGAAATGGAGAAGCTCGATATCATCAGTTTCAAACACGACGGCGAACTGCATCGTGTTTGGAAAAACGTATACAAGGTATTCGGGTCCGATGACCTCGTTGTCATCGTCAACGACAAAGTCGACGTGATTGACGGCGACGGTCATAAATGGAAAACCAAGGAGCCGGCGATCTGCTATTTTTTCCGCCACTACTGGTTCAACATCATCTGCATGATCCGTGACGACGGCATTTATTATTATTGCAATCTCAGTTCGCCCTTCATCATCGACCAGGAAGGGCTGAAATATATCGACTACGATCTGGATGTGAAACTATATCCCGATGGCGAGGTGTTGATCCTCGACCGCGACGAGTATGACTTCAACATCAAAGACATGAACTACTCCGAAGAGATCGTTGAAATCATCAGGAGCAACCTTAACATCCTTCTTGATTTCATCAAGGAAAAACAGGAACCGTTCGCGGCCGAAGTCGTGTATAAATGGTATGATTATTTCCTTACGGAAAGCAAAAAGCCGGAAGAAAACAAATAATTCTGGAAATACTATTAATATAAATACCCGGGCTTAAAACGGCCGGGAAAAAAGAAAGGATCGGCAATGAAACGCAACACGCAAAACACACTGGGACTGTTGTCGTTCGCGGCACTGGTTTTGTTTGCCGTGAGCGCGCTCCTCTCGCAGCTCGGCGCCAACATGGGCTTTTTCCGCTGGGTCGGCGAGGGCCTGCTCTTGTTCACCGTCCTGTGTCTGGCGTATTTCTACATCAGGAAACTCGAGATGGTTTGGAAAATCATTTACATCGTCATCGCCGTGCTGGCAATCCTCTCGTTTTTATGGGGCGTCGGACTCTTTTAAACGACAAGCACTTCGTCCGCGAAGTGCTTTCCCTTTATTGGAACGTCTTAACCAATAAAAAAGCGCTCCATCCGGAGCGCTTTCGGGCTTATTGCTGGGTGAACAGTTTTTCCGCCTGCTGCCAGTCGACGACGTTGAACCAGTTGTCGATGTAATCGCCGCGGCGGTTCTGGTACTTGAGGTAATAGGCGTGCTCC
>DGDS01000005.1:0-365 GCA_002385575.1 Caryophanales bacterium UBA3946
AACCGGAATTCCAGGTTGCTGACCGGAGCCGCCGAAGCTCAGGTTGACCTTTAACTTGCCGGCCATGATCGCGTTATAACAATCGGGATCCCAACCTTCGATCCACATCTGGACCTTGACGACGCCATAGTAGTATCTGTTGTTCTCATCGGCCGTCGTCAGTTTGACGATGGCGGCCTTGTCGGTCATATCGCCTTCCAAATCAGCCTCGCTGACGAGGTTTTCCGATTTGAGCACGCCGTCGGGCAGGACGTTGTTGCCGAAGTGCGCGAGGAGGTAGATACCGTCGTCGTCGCCACCGGTTTTGGCACGGAAGTAAGAGACCATGCCGTAGCTCTTGATTTCCTTATCCAGGCGGTTATTGC